>NZ_DBLZAX010000004.1:0-83771 GCF_057607445.1 Xylanibacter sp.
CATTGCTCCGAGGAGTTATTGACATACCATTCTTCCTCTTTAGGCTGACTAAAATTTATGCGTAATATTTTCTTTCCCCACTATTTATCGGGTGAGCCATTTTATTTAGAATATCGACATTTTCGCCTCGTATTATTAAAAATTAAATCAGCGACTAAGATAAATATCTAAGTCGCTGATTCTTTTCGGTGGGCCATCCAGGGCTTGAACCTGGGACCTCCAGATTATGAGTCTGTTGCTCTAACCAACTGAGCTAAAAGCCCTCTTAAACCTTGCGGTGTTAAGTTTTCGTGTGCAAAGGTATAGCTATTTATTCAAATAACCAAATATTTTTTGCAAAATATGCTTTAAACGACGAAGAAAAGTTGTTTTGCGGTAAAATATTCGTTAAAAAACCATGATTGTGGGCGTCTCGTTGATACAATTCAGCGAATTATGTTAACTTTGCAGAATGTAAAATTAACGGACTCATAATGAGGCTTACGGGTCTTGACGGGTCTGTGATGTTCAAGTCGGATTATAATATCAATTCATTATTTATACGTCTTAAATGAGTAACGAATTTAACCCATTATTCACCAATCAGCCCGGGCTGACGGATAATGAAGTGGAAAAGAGCCGTTCGGCGCATGGCGAGAATGTGCTTACACCCCCGGAGAGGACACCCTTGTGGAAACTTTATCTTGAAAAATACAAGGATCCGATAATCAAAATCTTACTTTTTGCAGCGGTTATATCGCTCGGACTTGCCGTCATCGAGAATAACTACATTGAGTCGATAGGCATTATCCTTGCCATAATCCTTGCCACCACCATCGGCTTTTACTTCGAGATGGACGCAGCCAAGAAGTTTAATGTGCTTACGGCTCTAGGCGAGGAGTCGCCCGTAAAGGTGCGCCGTAACGGCAAGGTGGTGCAGGTGGCACGCAAGGACATTGTCGTGGGCGACATTGTTATAATAGAAGTCGGCGACGAGATACCTGCCGACGGAACGCTTATCGAGTCGACCGACCTGCAGATTGATGAGTCGTCGCTCACCGGCGAGCCTATAATAACAAAGCATGCCGACCCCGACAAGAACGACAAGGAGGCCACTTATCCCTCGTCGAAGGTGCTGCGCAGCACTATGGTGATGAACGGCCGCGGCGTGTATCAGGTTACTGAGGTTGGCGATGCTACTGAAATAGGCAAGGTGGCACGCTCAAGTACGGAGATGACTTCGGTTAAGACTCCGCTGAACATGCAGCTCGACAAGCTTGCCAAGATGATAAGCAAGTTTGGTGTGGGCATATCTGTGGCAGCATTTGTGATATTCCTCGGCCGCGACATACTGACCGATCCGCACAACCTGTGGCATTCGGACAACTATCTCGGCATGGTGAAGGTGGTGCTCGAATACTTCATGATGGCCGTTACGCTCATCGTGATGTCTGTGCCCGAGGGTATGCCTATGGCCGTTACGCTCAGCTTGGCTCTCAACATGCGCCGCATGCTCAAGAACAACAACCTTGTGCGCAAGCTCCATGCCTGCGAGACAATGGGTGCCGTTACGGTGATATGCACCGACAAGACGGGTACGCTGACGCAAAACAAGATGCAGGTGGCCGACATGGCAATGTATGCCGACGACGCTGCTCTGTTTAACGAAGCCATAGCATACAACACAACCGCACATCTCGACGAAGAAGGCGGCAAGGGCATTGGTAACCCTACAGAAGTGGCCCTGCTGCTGTGGCTCGAGAAGAACAAGACTGACTATAAGGCGCTGCGCCTGGCAGACAACATAGAGCATCAGCTGCCGTTCTCTACCGAACGCAAGTATATGGCAACAATAGTTAAACGCGGCTCTGAGCGAGTGCTCTTCGTGAAAGGTGCGCCCGAGATTGTCGCCAAGTTCTGCGACATAGACGACGCGCGCCGCAACGAGATACGCGCGCGCCTTACGGGATATCAGAACCAGGCCATGCGTACACTGGCGTTTGCATATAAGGTGCTCGGCAACGGCGATGACATAGACACTGCCAAGCTTACGCCCGACGCTCACCTTACGTTCCAGGCCGTGGCAGCCATAAGCGACCCGATACGTCCCGACGTGCCCGCAGCCGTGAAGGAATGTATCGACGCAGGTATAACCGTTAAGATAGTAACCGGCGACACATCGGCCACAGCTATCGAGATAGCCCGCCAGATAGGCATCTGGGATGCCGATACGCCAGCCGAGGCTCAGATAACAGGTCCCGACTTTGCCGCTTTGAGCGACGATGAGGCTTTCAACCGTGTGATGAAGCTGAAAGTGATGAGCCGTGCAAGGCCGACCGACAAGCAGCGCCTTGTGAACCTGCTGCAGAAGCACGACGCCGTGGTGGCCGTTACAGGCGACGGAACCAACGATGCCCCTGCGCTCAACCACGCCCATGTGGGCCTGTCGCTCGGTTCGGGAACGTCGGTTGCCAAGGAGGCCAGCGACATGACGCTGATAGACGACTCGTTCCGCAGTATTGTCAACGCCGTTATGTGGGGCCGCTCGCTCTACCGCAACATACAGCGCTTCCTGTTCTTCCAGCTCGTAGTAAACGTTACGGCTCTGCTGCTCGTGCTTTGCGGCTCAGTGATAGGAACAGAAATGCCGCTCACCGTTACACAGATATTGTGGGTGAACATCATAATGGACACCTTTGCCGCACTGGCTCTGGCATCTCTGCCACCGTCGGAGGAGGTGATGAAGGAAAAACCGCGCAAGCGCACCGACTTTATCATCACACGCGGCATGGCCAAGGGCATCGTGTTCTGCGGCCTGGCATTCTTTGCCGTGCTGTTCGCATTGCTCCTGCACAGTCTGTCGAGCGGTGCCGACCTTCATATACATGAACTCTCGATATTCTTCACCACGTTCGTCATGCTGCAGTTCTGGAATCTGTTCAACGCCAAGTCGTTCGGCTCTAACCATTCGGCGTTCCACGACTTCAAGCACGACAACGGTCTGCTGCTCGTCCTGCTGTTCATCCTTGCGGGCCAGTGGCTTATCGTAACCTTCGGCGGCAAGATGTTCCGCACGGAACCGCTGTCGGCCATGGAATGGATAACCATAATCGGCGCAACATCCATAGTAATGTGGGTAGGTGAGATATGGCGCGGAATAAAGAGGCTGAGATGCAAGAAATAAAGAACATAATATTCGACTTCGGCGGCGTGCTTGTCAATCTTGACAAGCATCGCTGCATCGAGGCTTTCGACAAGATTGGAGCACACGAGATAGTAAGGTACGTTGACGAGTGCCGTCAGGAAGACCTGTTTCACGACCTTGAGGTGGGTAACACCGGCGTTGAGGAGTTCTGCAACGAGGTGAGACGCATCTGCACCGGCTGCAATGCTGACGATGCAGACATCTGCGAGGCATGGAACGCACTGCTGACAGGCATACCCCGCCAGCGGCTCGAGAAACTGGCAAGCCTCAGGGGGCGCTACCGCATGGTGCTGCTGAGCAACACCAACCCCATACACTGGCAGAAGGCCCTGGACGGCATGTTCAGGAATGACGGCATGGATGTTGACGACTATTTTGAGAAAACATATCTGTCGTACCGCATGCACATGCTGAAGCCCGACCCGCAGATATTCGGCAAGGTGCTCATGGACTCGGGCATGGCGGCCTATGAGACACTGTTTATCGACGACTCGCCCGTAAACTGTGCTGCTGCCAGCCAGCTGGGCATGATGAGCCTTAACCTTACGGGCGACGAATGGCTCGATCGTGTGTGAAATAATAACCGTAAAGTAGCTTATGAGAACTATATTTACAGATACCGACAGCGCTGAGATGGCGCCCTGCGTGGCCACCATCGGATTCTTCGACGGCGTTCACCGCGGACACCGGTATCTCATAAAGTCTGTAACCGACTGCGCGGCGGCCAGCCCAGAACTGCAGTCGACGGTGATAACCTTCGACCGACATCCGCGCCAGGTGCTCAACATGGAGTTTCAGCCCAAGCTGCTGTCTACGCTCGACGAGAAGCTGGCACTGCTGTCAAAAACCGGTGCCGACAACTGCGTAGTGCTCCACTTCGACCGCGAAATGGCTGCCATGACTGCCTACGACTTTATGCGCGACGTGCTGCGCGACCGCCTGAACGTAAGAAAACTCATCATGGGCTACGACAACCGCTTCGGCCATAGCCGCACCGAAGGCTTTGACGACTATGTGGGCTATGGCCGCGAGATAGGCATCGAGGTGGTGCGCGGCAATGCTTTCGTGCTCAACGGCGTCAACGTAAGCTCCTCGGTTATACGCACGTTCCTTTCCGGAGGCGAGGCCGACATGGCTGCCATGTGCCTTGGCTATCCTTACTTCTTTTCAGGTAAGGTGAAGGGCGGCTACCGTGAGGGACGCAAACTGGGTTTTCCTACGGCCAACATTGAGGTGGACGATGCGCAGAAGCTGATACCCGAGCATGGCGTTTATGCCGTGAAAGTAAGGGTGGAGGGCTGCGACGGTCTGCTCAACGGCATGATGAACATCGGCACAAGGCCAACCTTTGACGGCCATGAAACCACGCTCGAGGTTAACATCTTCGACTTTGAGGAAGATATCTACGGCCGGCAGGTAGACGTGCTGTTCTATCACCGCCTGCGCGACGAGCAAAAGTTCTGCTCAATAAAAAAGCTCGTAGACCAGCTGTGGCTCGACCGCGAAGCTGCCGAAAAGATACTCGAAAGGGCGTGATTGCTAAGTGCGATGCACCCATTCGCACATATTTTTCCTGTTAAAACATAGTTTTATCACATAAATTCAAGAAATGAAGAAAGCATTATTATATCTGTTTGCATTCATCTGCATACAGTATTTCGTGTCGTGGGCGGTGTTTGCCGTGTGGCTTCTCGCCGCCGGCCATTCCTCGTCAGACGTGCTCGCCGTGCTTAACGGTCAGAAGCTTGAGCTGATAACCGCCCCCATGCAGATACTTTCGTGCGCTGTTTACAGTGGCCTCACGCTTGCGCTGTTTGTCTGGCGCAAGTGGGCCGTGCTCTCGCCTGCCTATCTGCGTTCAGGCAAGTGGGGCATATTCTTCTGGAGCGGCATAGCCTCGCTCGGCACTCTGCTGCCTTCGGTGTGGCTTCAGAGCCTTATGCCTGACTTGGCCAACACGTCAGAAGAAACATTCCGCCAGCTCATGAGCAGCCAGTATGGCTATTTTGTGCTTTGCCTGCTGGTTCCGTTTGTTGAGGAGACCGTGTTCCGCGGCGCCATCCTCAAGTCGCTTCTCGGCAGCTTCTCGCGTCCGTGGGTGGCCATATTGATATCAGCCGCCGTGTTTGCCGTCATCCATCTAAATCCAGCCCAGATGCCCCATGCCTTCCTCATTGGTCTGTTGCTCGGCTGGATGTATTATCGCACGGGGAGCATCCTGCCCGGTGTGGCCGTCCATTGGGTAAACAACACCGTGGTGTATGTCTTGTGCACGCTGTTCCCGCATATAGCCTCGATGAGCAGTCTCGACGGACTTTTCGGCGGCAATCAGAAGAGTGTGGTGCTGTCGCTGATATTCTCTATGTTCATATTCCTGCCCGCCATCTATCAGCTCAACATGCGGATGAAAAAGTAAAGAAAACTGATAATTTCCGTACGTTTAACGCCTTAGTAATATAGCGTTATTATAAGATACAACCGGCTCTTGTCTCGCTTTGGACAAGAGCCGGTTTTTTGTCAATAAGCCTGTTCGTGTAACCTTGTTATTATAACCCATTAATTTTAATGGATATTTTTGGATTTTTGATGTTGTTTTTTCGGTAATCTAAACTTTTTGCTTTACTGACGATTTGTATTGAATATGGTTGTTTGTTGTAATGATTTATAATAAATAATGTATATTTATCGATAAAACGTAATATTTTGTATAAAGTAATGTAATAAATTGATGAAAGTGTTATTATGTTGCACAAGATGTTGTAAATTTGCATTGAAGATCATGCAAAAAGAAAACATTAACGTGAAAAGATAATCATAATGACACCAACAATGATTAGATTTACGAAGATGCACGGAGCCGGGAATGATTATATTTATGTTAATACGTTGCTGTATAATATTCCTTCTCCTGTTGAGGCTGCCATAAAGTGGAGTTCGCGCCATAAGGGCATAGGCAGCGACGGACTGGTGCTGATAGGGCGTCCTGTGTCTGCCGATGCCGATTTTTCCATGCGCATATTCAATGCCGACGGTTCTGAAGCAATGATGTGCGGCAATGCCTCAAGGTGTATTGGAAAGTATCTTTATGAAAAAGGCATGACGTCGAGTCGTACTATACGCCTCGAAACTCTTTCGGGAATAAAGACTCTGAAGCTGCATGTCTGCGGACAGAAGGTTGACAGCGTAACCGTAGATATGCTTGAGCCGCGCTTTGATGTGGCCGGACAGTTTGTGCCTAGGACAGCCGCCGAGGCGGGAGGCATGCTTGAAGCCGGCGGCAAACTCTTTAAAGGCATGTTTGTGTCGATGGGTAATCCGCATTTCGTGATATTCACTGACGCTGAAGGCCTTGCCGACGTAGAGACCTACGGGCGCTTGCTGGAGCATCACGAGGCTTTCCCTGCACGCTGTAATATAGAGTTTGCCCATCTCGTTGAGAAAGACACGCTGCGTACAAGGGTGTGGGAGCGTGGAAGCGGCATAACGATGGCATGCGGCACCGGGGCATGTGCCACGGCTGTTGCGGCGGCAAAGCTCGGAGTGGCAGGCTGCAGCAGTAAGGTCGTGATGGACGGAGGCACGCTCGAAATTGAATGGAGAGAAACTGACAATCATGTTTATCTTACTGGCGGTGCCGAATTTGTGTTTGACGGCGAGATACCGCTTCCCTGATAAGGTTGCGGATATAAGCATAAATCAGATTAGGTGAGTTTTTTAAAGACAAAAGATTGTATCAGGAATTTTTAGAAACAGGCAGAGGCCGGAATTAGGAACAGTCACAACATAGAAAAGAAAATAACTTAAACATCAATAAAAATAAATATGGCATTAATAAACGAACATTATCTAAAACTGACAAAAAACTATCTGTTTGCCGACATTGCGAAAAAGGTGAATGCCTTTAAGGTGTCGCATCAGAAGGCCAACGTGATAAGCCTTGGCATCGGCGACGTTACGCGTCCGCTGTGTCCTGCTGTTATCAAGGCCATGCACAAGGCCGTTGACGAGATGAGCACCAGGGAAGGCTTTCACGGATACGGTCCTGAACAGGGATACATGTTCCTGCGTGAGGCTATCGTGAAGAACGACTATCTTTCGCGCGGCATACATATCGACCCGAGTGAGGTGTTCGTCAACGACGGTGCAAAGAGCGACACGGGCAACATTGGCGAGCTGGTGCGCTGGGACAACAACTTCGGCGTTACCGATCCGGTATATCCCGTATATGTCGACTCTAACGTGATGTGCGGCAGGGCTGGTGCGCTTGTTGACGGCAAGTGGAGCAACGTTACCTACATACCATGCACGGAAGAGAACAACTTTGTGCCACAGATACCTGACCAGCGTGTCGACATAATATACCTGTGTTATCCGAACAACCCTACGGGAACAGTTATAACGAAGGAAGAACTGCGCAAATGGGTGAACTATGCGCTGAAAAACGACACTCTGATATTCTATGACGCTGCATACGAGGCTTATATTCAGGACGACGACATTCCCCATTCGATCTATGAGATAAAAGGGGCGCGCAAGGTTGCGATAGAGTTCAGAAGCTTCTCGAAGACGGCAGGATTCACCGGCGTGAGATGCGGCTATACGGTTGTGCCCAAGGAACTTACGGCTGCCAGCATAGACGGCAAGGAGCGCTATCCGCTGAATCCGATGTGGTATCGCAGGCAGTGCACCAAGTTTAACGGCACAAGCTATATAAGCCAGCGCGCAGCCGAGGCAATATATACCCCCGAAGGCAAGGAGCAGGTAAGGGAGACTATAAAATACTATATGGACAACGCCAAGATAATGCGTGAGACGCTGACATCTTTAGGACTGAAGGTGTATGGCGGCGTAAACGCTCCGTATCTCTGGGTGAAGACTCCGGGCAACATTGACAGCTGGAAGTTCTTTGAGCAGATGCTCTATGGAGCGCAGGTGGTATGCACGCCGGGCGTAGGCTTCGGTCCGAGCGGCGAAGGCTTCGTAAGGCTTACGGCCTTCGGTGAGCGTGAAGACTGCAAGGAGGCCATGCGCCGCATAAGTCTGTGGATGCAGAAGTAGAATGCGGCAGGGCGCCGGGCCGTAAGGTTTCTGCTTGACGGGCGTAAGTACACACCGGGCGACGTGGCGTCATTGAAATGTGGGTGAGTGATGGCGTGTGGCGCATGCTATGCCAATTTAAGTCTGCGAAAGACTTACTTTGTATTATAAATTGCGCTATGAATGTAAAAAAAAGCAACATTTATCTCATAAAAAGGTGTCATAATGAAATTTAGCATTATCTTTGCATATGTTTTCAGATAAAGAATAGGCATAAGTATAATAAATAAAACTTTTTAACAATGACAAACTTAAGATTTCAGGTTGTTGAAGAGGCTTTCAAGAAAAAGCCGCTGGAAGTAATGGTTCCGCTGGAACGCCCGTCAGAATACTTCGGCAAGTATGTCTTCAATAGGGCAAAGATGTATAAGTACCTGCCTGCAGATGTATATGACAAGCTCATTGATGTCATTGACAACGGTTCGCGACTCGACCGCTCTATAGCCGATGCAGTGGCTGCCGGCATGAAGCAGTGGGCCGAGGAGAACGGCGTTACACACTACACTCACTGGTTTCAGCCGCTTACAGAAGGCACTGCCGAGAAGCACGACGCCTTCATAGAGCACGACGGCAAGGGCGGCATGATAGAGGAGTTCTCGGGCAAGCTGCTCGTACAGCAGGAGCCTGACGCAAGCTCGTTCCCCAACGGCGGTATCAGAAACACCTTCGAGGCACGCGGATATTCAGCCTGGGATCCCACATCACCCGTGTTCATCATGGACGACACGCTGTGTATTCCTACTATCTTCATCTCTTACACCGGCGAGGCTCTCGACTACAAGGCTCCGCTGCTGCGTGCCCTTCACGCTGTGAACACTGCCGCAACTGAGGTTTGTCATTATTTCGATCAGAGAGTAAAAAAGGTTACATGCAACCTTGGATGGGAGCAGGAGTATTTCCTCGTTGACGAGGGACTCTACAGCGCACGTCCCGACCTGATGCTTACAGGACGCACCCTGATGGGCCACGACTCTGCCAAGAACCAGCAGATGGATGACCACTACTTCGGCACCATCCCCGACCGCGTACAGGCCTTCATGAAAGACCTTGAGGTGCAGGCTCTCGAACTGTCAATCCCCTGTAAGACACGCCATAATGAGGTTGCCCCCAACCAGTTTGAGATAGCTCCTATATTCGAGGAGACCAACCTGGCCATCGACCACAACATGCTGCTCATGTCGCTCATGAAGAAAGTGGCACGCAAGCACGGCTTCCGAGTACTGCTGCATGAGAAACCCTTCGCAGGCATCAACGGTTCGGGCAAGCACAACAACTGGAGCTTGTCTACAGACACCGGCGTGCTGCTGCATGCACCGGGCAAGACTCCTGAAGACAACCTGCGCTTCGTTACCTTCATCGTTGAGACTCTCATGGGCGTATACAGACACAACGGACTGCTCAAGGCTTCTATCATGAGCGCTACCAACGCCCATCGTCTGGGAGCCAATGAGGCACCTCCGGCAATCATATCTTCGTTCCTCGGCAAGCAGCTGTCAGAACTGCTCGACCATATAGAGAACAGCAACAGCAAGGACCTGTTCAACGTGGCAGGCAAGCAGGGCATGACGCTCGACATACCTGAGATACCCGAACTGCTCATAGACAACACCGACCGCAACCGTACAAGTCCGTTTGCCTTTACAGGTAACCGCTTCGAGTTCCGTGCAGTGGGCAGCGAGGCCAACTGTGCTTCGGCCATGATAGCCCTCAACACAGCCGTGGCTGAGGCTCTGACCGACTTCAAGAAGCGCGTTGACGCCCTCATCGAGAAGGGACAAGACCAGACAAGCGCCATCATCGACGTGCTGCGTGAGGACATCAAGACCTGCAAGCCCATACGCTTCGACGGAAACGGATATTCTGACGAGTGGGTTGAGGAGGCAAAGCGCCGCGGACTCGACTGCGAGACAAGCTGTCCGCTTATCTTCGACAACTACCTGAGCAAGGAGTCGATAAAGATGTTTGAAGACATGAACGTGATGAGCGAGAAAGAGCTTGCTGCCCGCAACGAGGTTAAATGGGACACATACACCAAGCGCATACAGATTGAGGCACGTGTAATGGGCGACCTGTCAATGAACCACATCATACCTGTGGCAACCCATTATCAGAGCCAGCTGGCCAAGAACGTCCAGAACATGCTGCAGATATTCTCTAAGGAGAAGGTTGAGAAGCTCTGTTCGCGCAACATCAAGATTATTGAGGAGATTGCCGAGCGCACGCAGATCATAGAGAACGGCGTTGACGAGCTTATCAACGCGCGCAAGGTGGCCAACAAGATTGAGAGCGAGCGCGAGAAAGCCATAGCATATCACGACACGGTGGCTCCAAAGATGGAGGAGATACGCTACCACATAGACAAGCTCGAGCTTATCGTTGCCGACGAGCTCTGGACTCTGCCTAAGTATCGTGAACTGCTCTTCATAAGATAATAGCCAGACATTATCAATATAAAGACTGACGGCAGTGGGGCTGATGTGCCCCGTGTGTGCCGCCGAACATATAATTTTAACGTGACAATCTATTTCTTTTATTGATTGTTTTAAGTTAACTGACGGGAAGTCTCTGTGAAGAGGCCTCCCGTTTTATTTTGTGTTTTATCATGTTTTCCGTCCAGCTCATGGGCTTTGCTACGTGGTAAAAACTTATGACAAAAATATTTTCCGTTCTGGAAAATTAAAATACAACGGATGTTAATTTTATTGGATAAAAATGTTGCATGGTTAACATACATTTACTTTTATCATACTATTAAAGGAATAAAAGCATGGTTTTTTGAGTCTGAAAGCATGCTTTACGGACGAAAATCGGGCATGTTTTGCAGCGTAAGTGGCCCACTTTTGCACCGTAAACGGCATAGTAATATTTTTTAACCATTGCAGTTTTGTCTCTTCTTGGGCATAAAGTGCTGATAATAAGGAAGATGGCAAAACTGCAATGTTTTTCGTGTTTTTTGCGCCAAACTATGGCTTTGCCACGGGCATCGCTGTTCTGAGAGCGTCAAACGGACGGAATTTATCCGATTATTTTAC
This sequence comes from Xylanibacter sp., assembly GCF_057607445.1. NCBI lineage: Bacteria > Pseudomonadati > Bacteroidota > Bacteroidia > Bacteroidales > Prevotellaceae > Xylanibacter > Xylanibacter sp. The sequence continues at coordinate 11,314 of NZ_DBLZAX010000004.1, forward strand.
AAAACGGCATTCCGGGCAGCATGGCCTTTTGCTGCCGCCGGGTGCATCGGCTCTGTCCCGGCGTCATGCATACGAGTGCATTCCGCCGAGAAAATAGTTCACGCCGAAGTATGTCATCAGTATTGTGGCAAAGGCCGCCACCATAAACACGTGCCACGGCATGGGCCTGCGCATCATCGGGAGCGACGTCCCGTGTGCAGCCGCGGCATACACCATGAAGGTTATCAGCGCCCACACCTCCTTGGCGTCCCAGCTCCAGTAGGTGCCCCACGACACGTTGGCCCACACCGCGCCTACGAATATGCCTACGGCCAGGGCTGTCATGGCAGGATAGTAGAACAGCTGCGACAGGGCGCGCAGGGCTGCAAGCTGCGCGGCGAGCCCCTCTGCACGACTGCCCCTCATGGCGCGCAGCAGCAGGGCCGTGATGCCGCAGATGAAGGTGAGCGAGAGCAGGGCGAAGGCCATCATTATCACCGACACGTGGATGCTGAGCAGGGGCGACTGCAGCACCGGCATGATGTGGGTTATCTGCGGATCCATCTGGCTTATGTGCGACACGAGCAGGAAGAAGCCCGACATGATGAAGCCGAAGGTGAGCACTATGGCGAAACGGCGGCACAGCAGCAGCGACGCCGCCATGATTATCCATGCCATGAGCAGCATCGTCTCGTAGCCGTTTGCCATGGGTGCGGTGCCCCTTATCAGCCAGCGCAGAGCCACGCAGAGAGTGAGCGCCGCGAAAGAAAACAGCATGACAGCTACTGCAATTTTCATTAGCATGCTGCCGCGTAAGGTGCGCCTTGTGGGGCGTGTCATAAGCCAGAGAACGGCAAACAGCGTGGCGAAGCCCATGCCGAGGTTGAGCATGAAGAGGATGGTGGCAAAGGGCACGGCGTTATACAGCCGTTCGGCCCGCGTCTGCATGTCCGAAGGCAGCGAGCTGCCGCCGTTTTTGTGCTGATAGCGCAGCATCTTGTCGGCTATGTTGCCCACAGAAGCCATGTTGCCTGCCAGCGCCTCCTGATATATCAGCGAAAATACGTTCTGCATATACTGTCTGTCGGCCGGGGCTACGGCAGAGTCGGGCATGAGGTCTGTTGGGGCATACCATGTGGTGTTGCCGTTGACGGTATACGGAAACACTTTCAGCAGCTTGCCGCGCCGCAGGTCCATCACGAGCTGTATGCGCGCGTCTACGTCGGCCACCTGGCGGTGAAATTCGTCGTCGTGCCCGTTGTAGTATTCGTTCAGGTAGGGGCCAATGATGTATCCGCCCATCATGTCGTTGAAGAAGGTGTTTATGGCGCAGTGGCGGGGCAGCTGCAGCCTGTCGCGCAGGGCGCCGCCCTTCAGTCTGAGCAGCGGCTCGCGGCTCCACTCGTCGGGCCACATCACGAAGCCCATCAGCACCTGTTCTGCCGTGTAGCCGCCGTAGCTTGCGCTGCCGCACAGCTTCTTCGTGAAGTCTATGGCGAGAGTCTGCAGCGGGCATACGCGGTTGTTGTAGAGAACATACAGCCGTCCGAACTTGTCGGCAGTCTCCTTGGGCAGCGTTGTTGCGCCGTGAGCCATGAACGTAGTGGCGACAAGCAGCGCAAAGGTCATCATTCCCTTTCTCACGATGTCGCTGCGCAGCAGGCGGCGGTAAGGCCCCTTGGGGTCGATGAGCATCCACACCATTGCAATAAAGAGCAGGGCGTAGCCGCAGTAGGTTACGGGTATGCCCCACGGGTCGCGGTTGACCGAGAGCACGCTGCCGCGCATGTCGGGGTCGTAAGACATCTGATAGAGCCTTACAGACTTGTAGCTGAATATGTTGTTCATCGACACAAGTGCCTCTGTGGTCTTGTCGCCGTCGGTAACGGTGAGCCTTGTTACATAGTCGGCCGCGGCTTTTGTGCCGTCGTGATAGTGTATGTCGAACGACTTCAGCCTTAGCTTGAACGGTAGCTTGTGCTGTATGTCGCCGTCTTTCGTGCTGACCACATACGTGTCGGTTGTCTCGCCGAGCCGCAGCCTTACCGTGCCTTGCGATGCCGACACGTGGGTGAGCAGGGCGCCGAGCAGTATCACGACGAACGAGCCGTGGAGCAGCACCACCGACGCGCGCCTTATGCGCCTCTTCACGATATACGCCACGCCCGCTGCCGCCAGCAGTGCCCACATGGCGGCAAACCACCATGAGCCGTATATGGCGTCGCCAACATAGTCGCTGCCCATGTATTTCTCTGTTATCGTGGCCGCAGCCATTATCGTTATTATGCTCACGTAAAGAGCAAGGAGGGAACGGGAAAGGGTCATGTGTTTTTAGGAGTTAAAGGAGTTAGAAGTAGTTATCGCCAACAAGTTGGCTAGGAGTTAAAGTCAATAGCCTTGTTGCTTCTTATCAACCACTACGTATTTGGATTTTTCACTTTTGTAAGACGGGAGTTAGAGTAGTTAAAGGAGTTAAAGTTAATAGCATTGCTCTTTAGGAGTCAAAGCAAAAATATTTATTGAATTACTTATTCACAATATTCAAAAGGAGTAAAGCCACAAGACATATGACTTTAACTCCTTTAACTACTCTAACTCCTTTAACTACTCTAACTCCTTTAACTACAAATAATAATCATATCGCCTGCAGGAACTTCACCACGGCGTCGCGGTCGGCCTTGCTGAGGTTATAGAACTTTGCTGCCGAGGCGTATGCGTCGCTCTCCTTGCTGTAGGCATGCCACATTATGGCCTCTATCTCGTTGCGTGCGCGGCAGTCGTGCAGACGGTCTTGCGCACCGGTGTTAATCAGCGACAGACCGCGGCCCCACAGCGGTGTGGTGCGGCACCATGAACCGTGAATGTCGTTGATCATATGCAGACGGTGCTGCACAAAGTCAGAGTAAGGATAAATCTTCTGGCGCGGATACTTAGGCAGCGGCTTGCCCTTTATCACGTCGGGCGTCCAGTAGTTGTCGTCGCCCGTTGTCCACGACGGACGGTGGCATGTTGCGCAGCCCATCTCCATAAACAGCTTCTTGCCGCGCTGCACATCAGGGTCGTTAAGGTTGCGGGCGCGAGGTATGGCCAGTCCGCGGTGCCACACCATGAAGGCGTAGAAGTTGTCGTTGCTCATCTCCGGCTCAAAGTTGTGCCACTGGTTGTCAAACTGGTTGGTGCTTGGTGACAGCAGATTCTTCACGGCGTCGGCAATACCGCTGTCAGTTCCGTCTGCATAATACGGCGACGTAGGGTCGCTCTTTATCGCAGCAATCACATCCTGATTCTTCGACATGGCCAAAGCCCACGCGTCGGTGGTGTAGAGCTTCGGGCGGTCGGGACGGCTCACGTTCGGAATGTTCCACATGGCGTTGGCGCCGGCGCCGTCCTGCAGGCTGGCACGTGTCAGCGCATAGGTATAGCGCTTTATCATCCCCGTGACGGGAGTGCCGTCGGCCAGCGCGCCCGGCGAAGTCCAGTTGGTGTAGTAGGCCGTAGATGCCCAGTCGTTGGCGGCCTTGTCCCACATGGCAGGGTTGAGCTCTATGTATTTAGCTTCCTCCTGATACTGCTTCTTGAGCGAGTCCTCGGGTATGGCGTCAATGAGTCCCGTGCCCATTATGCCTATCGTTGACTCCAGGCGCACGGCAATGTTGGTAGGCTTCGGGTCGGTGTTGAACGCATCCTGCGAAATGGTCACTTCGGGATATATGAGCTGATATTTCTCGCCGTCGGGAAACTCCGTTGCCGACAGTCCGCTCGGCATCGTACCTTCCACGGTTTTCCATGTCATGCAGATTTTGTCCTCGTCAACGGGCGGAAGAAACGGCGACACGGCCTGTGTCTGCGGCATGCCCGTCACCTCGCTGATGTAGGGGCCGTCGTTGCTGTTGGCTCCGTCTTCGGGATGATATATCACGAGCAGGTAGCCGTTGCCGAAGCCTGCTTTGTATGACTCCTGCCGCTTGCCGTGACCGTAACCCGGATGGCAGTCGATGCACGACTTTCTGACCGATGCCGGTCCGAGACCGTTGAACGGCGGAGTGCTCGTGTTGAAGTTGCGCTCAAAGAACACCTCGCCGAGATGAAACTCACTTAGCAGTCCCATTTCGTCTACTATAGGGGCGTCGTCTTCATAGCAGCCCGCGCCTACGTTTTCGGTAGTGCCGAGCTTGCCGCCCGGATACCATTCGTCGGCCGAGAAGTTGCCCACATCCTGTCCGACATACTCAATGTCGCCCGTGTTCTCCGGCAGGCGCTCATCGTCAGTGCAGGCCTGAAACGACAGACAGGCACACGCCGCGAGGGCGGCAAAATGACAGTTTCTGATATTTATAAATTTCATAATATGCTGTTTTAAGATTACTTTGTCTTTGCTTTCTTTATCGGTTCAGCGATTGCTTTTGCCTTTCAGGCGTAAAGTTACGCCACGCAGACCGTGTGACGGCTTGCCGTGGCATAACTTCTAATAACCTTTAAAAAGTATTGTCAGTTGGCTGCAATCCATGTTGATGCTGCCGTCAGGCTTGCGTCGAGCGCTTCTATGGCAGCTATGGCGTCGGCCACACACTGAGCTTTGGGATTGTCAACAAAGGCAGTGCCGCTGTTCTGGCATGCCGTAAGCTTATCGAGAGAGTTCTTTATGTTTGTCTCAACCGTGGCGGCAAGTTCCGGGTTATACTTTTTCAAGTACGCCATGATCGACTTGCTTTCGTTGCGGTTGCCCTCAACGCCGCCGTATATGCTGTTCTCTATGCTTATGATGTTGTCGTAGAAGTCATAGAAGGAGCGCTTGCTGTAGGGCGACTCAATGTAGTTGGGGTCTTCGCCGCTGTAGGCAAGTCCCATCTTCTGTGAGTACACTTCTTTCGCAATATTCTCGCATCCGCTCAGCAGGATGGTGCTTGCCACCTCGCGCCACATGGCATAGGTGCTTCCGGCCTGACCGGCATTGAGCATGTTTGTGCCGTAAGAGTTGTTGCCGCTGCCCACGGTGCAAGGCAGTTCACACTCGTCTACGACACGTGTGCGCTGCTCTTCGGGTGCGTCGGCGTTCCATGATACGTTGAGCTGATAGCAGCGGTCGCGCAGGTCGCCGGCAACGGCTGTGGCATAAATCAGTTCTTCAAGACCTGTAACGTTTGTTGCCACCTTAACAAAATCAGGGTCGTCTTCAACGCCGCGCAGCTTCTCTATCTTGCGGTTGGCGCCGTCGCGGAAGATGATAAACTCAATGCCGTGGAATCCCAGCAGCTCCTGTCCCAGCTTGTTGGCTGCATAGGATATGCCGTCTTCGCCGTCCATGTTGGCCACTTTGTCGGTGTTCTTCAGTTCAGTAGCCAGTCCTTCCAGGTCGAGCGGCCATGTGTCGATGTGCGGGTCGATGCCGAAGTCGGTTGCTGCGCCGAACAGGAATGCCTCGCTCTTTTCCCAATAGGCGCGCGCACTCAGGAATGTGGCGCAGATGTTGTCAATCTCAGTTTGCGTAACCGAGTTCGGGTCTGTCTTAAACTTCTCCTTAACGGCATACAGCTGTTCGTAAAGACTGTTTGTCTCTGCTGCCAGACTTCCGTAGGTTGAATATACAACGTCGTTCACATACACGCCTGCCGCCTCTTTCAGGAAGGCTTCTTTCTCTGTCAACGCACTGCCGTCGTCGATGTCGTCATCGTCGCTGCATGACGAAAAACCAAACATTACTGCTGCTCCGAGCATGAGGGCAAGGGGCAATTTAAAGATTTTTTCCATAGCTTACTTTGTTTTTATATTAATACTTGTATCGTTTCTTCTATACATTCAGGGTCTCCGGCTTCGTCGTCTTACAGGAAGAATCCCTGATATGCCACGCCTATCGACACCGAAGGCTCGTCGTTGTATTTTGATTTGAGGAATCTCTTTGAGTATTCACCTTTCACGACAATCTGCGGAACAGGGTAGTAGTTGAGGCCTACGGCCATGCGGTTGCGGTCGGTATATTCGTAGTCGGCCTGGTCGGCGGCAGGAATGTATGAGTCGTAGTACTCATATCTGCCAAAGGCATACAGTTTTTGGTTTTTGTTTCTGAGCTTGGGTATCTGTGAGAAAATGTCGTATCCGGCCTCGATGCCTGCTGCTACGGCATTCTTGCCTACGGGCGACTTCTTATAAGGCGCGCCGCTCGACACAAGGTTACGCTTTATGGCGCTTATCTTCGATGCGTCGCTCACATATCCGTAGTCGGCGTTACCTCTTACAATCCAGTTGTGGCCCGAGTAGGTGAGGTCGAAAGCTCCGATATATACGTTGCCCTTAACCTTGTCGTTGGCCTTGCCTTCGCCTTCCATGTCGTGCGGATAGGTGTTGTGCATCGACTGTCCGTAGTATCCGCTAAGACCGATGCGCAGGCCCGGAATTGTGTAGTTGTCGATGCGTGCGGCAAAGCCATACTTGTTGGCCACCTTAAATTCGAATGGCGAACCGGCACCGTTCTGCACCCAGTTGTCGCGGTCGAACATGAAGGCGTCGAGTCCGGCGATGAACTGCAGCTCATAACGGAAGTCGCCCGAGCGGCCCCAGAAGCTGATGCCTGTGTCGTGCCATGTGCATGGAAGAATGGTAGATTCGCCTTCGGGGCGGTAGACTGTAAAGAAGTTGAGCGGCTCATGATGGGCGTTGGTGAGGCCTACGGGTACTACTATATGTCCGATACGGATATTTGCCCAGCGTGCAAACGACTTCTGAATCCAGAACTGCTCCAGCTCCACCTCACCGCCTTTCTCGGTTTCCTGCTCCCATTCGCCGGCCTCTTCAAACTCTTTCTCAACGGCACCGCCTGCTCCGCCGTGCTCAAACTCAATCTCACTCGACATGCTCCAGCCCTTTCCGAAGTCATAGCTTATGTATATCACGGCATGCGGAATGTCGAAGCGTCCGTGGCTTGGATCGTTCTTATACTGGCTTGCGTTAGAATAACGATAAACGTTGTCGCTGTAGAAGTTGCGTGTCAGTGCCACCTCGCCATATCCGCCGATGCTCAGGCGGTTGCCCTTGGCGTGCTGATACACGCTGTCGGCAGCCGAATGTTGTGCCTGCATCTGTGCGGAAGTGAACAGAATGGCTGCGGCACATGTCAGAAAAGTTTTTCCCGTTAAGTTCATTTATGTCTTATTTTTTGATTTTTCGATGCAAAGGTAATGGCTTGTAAAAATGTTTACAATACTTAAAAATCGGTAAAATAAGATTAAATGAATGTGCGTTTCGAATCACCAAAAAGGGTGATGGCCGGCCTGTTTTCACGTCTTGCACGGCACGATGAGCCATGTTTGGCAGCGTTAAGTGTGCTGGGGTGTGAAAACAGAGCGCCGCATATACCTATTTGCAGGTATATGCGGCGCTAATAATAAATGGGTATGCTGTCAGCGTTGCTATGGCTTAGGCATTGCTTGTCAGAGCATTACAGCTGTTTTTCGAGCCATGCAATGATGCCGTCGCAGGCATCTTCTATAAGGTCGAGAGCCAGCTCGAAGTCGGCATCGCCTCCGTAATATGGGTCAGGCACGGTGTCGTATTGCGGATGACGGCTCATGAAGTCGGCCGTACACATTATCTTCTTGCGGTCGTCGTCGTTGCGTGCCACGCGGTTAAGGTCGGCCACATTCTGATGATCCATCGCGAAGACATAGTCGAAGCGGCTGAAGTCGGCAGGCTTAATCTGTCTTGCCCTGCTGCTCAGGTCGTATCCACGGCTTGCTCCGTGGCTTCTCATGCGGCGGTCGGGCAGCTGCCCTTCGTGCCATGAACCGATGCCGGCAGAGTCTACCTCAATGCGTCCTGCCAGGCGCTTGTTGTCTTCGAGCTTATATTTCAGTATTGCCTCGGCAGCCGGAGAGCGGCATATATTGCCGAGACACACAAAGAGAAGAGACTTCTTGTCAACTGGTTTCATAATCAGAAAATAATCTTTGTTGTTGTATAGTGATGAAGATGGGCCGCGCGTGGCTTATTTGTCAACCACCGGGCGGCGCTTTACCACTGCCGGATTGCCTGCCGCGAGCGAGTCGTCGGGTATGTCTTTAGTAACCACGCTGCCGGCAGCAATGATGCATCGCTTGCCTATCGTTACGCCTGGACACACGATAACACTGCCGCAGAGCCATGTGTCCTCGCCTATGGTTACAGGATAAGCCGTCTCTATCGTACCGCGGCGCGGCACGTAGTCCATCGGATGCTGCGGCGTGTATATCTGGCAGTTGGGGCCTATAAGCACGTTGTTGCCTATGGTAATGCGGCCTCCGTCGAGCATCACGCAGTTGTAGTTTACGAACACGTTGCGCCCCATGGTTATACCGTTGCCGTGGTCGCAGTGGAACGGCGGGCACACCACGCTGTCCTCTGGTATGCCGGGTATGAGGTCTTCAATCATCTCACGGTAGCAGTCGTCTGTTATGGTGACTGTCTGCAGCCTGGCACACAGCTTCTTTGCGTGGTCAAGACTCTTGAATATCTCCGGGTCGGAGAAGTTGTAGAGCTGGCTGCTGCGCATTTTCTCAAATTCGGTCATGTGTCTTGTTGATATTTTGTTATAATGGAATATTCACTTTCTTGCCGTCCTTCTTTACTATAACGGCCGGATTGCCCACCACGGTGCAGTTGTCGGGCACATCCTTATATATAACTGTGGCGGCGCCAATCTTGACATTGTTGCCAATCTTTACCTTGCCGAACACCATCGAACCTGTGTATATGCTCACGTTGTCGCCTATGGTGGGGCGTCCGTCCTTGCCGTTGCCGAGCGTAACTAGGTGCAGACAATAGAAGTTGCGGCCTATGCTGTCGGCGTTGAGATAGGTTGAATAAGAATGCTCTAGATGGCATCCTTCGCCTATCGACGGGCACGTTATGTGGAGCGACTTGTCCTCGGGCATGAGCCACTTGATGAACACGGAGCGGTATTCGCCAAGGCGATAATAGAACAGGTTGCGGAACACCTTCTGCCGTGTGCATACCTTAATAAAGGTAAGTATGCCGCCCTTGCCTTCTCCGTAAGACTCAAGGTCGGCGTCAATGGTCTTCCTGAAGCGCAGATATAGCAGTATGTGCGGCAACATTCTCAACGTTGAGGCCGAGAGCAGGGCGCATTGTGTGTAAGGATTCATGATGTTTCAGGTTGATGTTTTTATAACTTTTTATGCCGTCATGCCGGCTTATTTGTATGCCTGCATTGCAGACGCGGGGCTATTTTCGTCCGAAGTCGGCCGGAATGTCTCCCCATTTGCGCGTGTCCCACTGGATGAGTTCCGTGCGGAACGTGTGCGTGCGCAGCCAGTTTTCGGCTCTTGCTATGACGTTATACAGCTGTGCGGTCTTGGCCGTGCGCTCCAGTTTTGTCTTGCACTGCATCTTCCTTACCCATGTTATGGCGGTGAAGCTGTCGCTGTATATGGTCTTCTTGATGCCTTTCTGCTCCATAAGCGCCAGCGCATGCACGATGGCAAGGAATTCGCCAATGTTGTTTGTTCCGAACACCGGACCGTAATGAAACACCACAGCGCCCGTAGTAAGGTCGATGCCCCTGTACTCCATCTGTCCCGGATTGCCGCTGCACGCCGCGTCAACAGCCCATGCGTCAGCCTTAACTTCCATAGGCAATGGCAACACAGTATCGTTTCTGTAATCAGGCGGATTGCAGTTGTTTAATTCATAATTCATAATAACTGGTATTTAGTGGAGCAGTTTATATTGAGCACCTTGGCTGATGAAATAAGATAAGTTGATATCATGAAAGATAAAGGAGTTAGAGCAGTTGAACAAAACTAAAATCACGCCTTGAAGGCATTTGACTTTAACTACTAAGCTCACACCGTGAGCGATAACTACTTTAACTACTCTAACTCCTCAACAATTATTACATACGTTCCGGCATTTCAATTCCGAGCAGGCGCATGCCGTTCTTCAGAGTCTTGGCCACGTTCTTGGCGATGAGCAGGCGCAGAGCCTTCTCGTCGTCAGTGTCGGCACCGAGGATGCTGAAGTCATGATAGAACTGGTTGAACTCCTTGGTCAGCTCGTAGCAATAGTTGGCTATGCCGCTCGGGCTGTAGTCGATGCCGGCCTGGCGCACGGCAGCCTCATATTCGTTCATCTTCTGTATCAGTTCTGTCTCCTTGACGCTCAGGTTTACGTTGCCGCTGAATGCCTCGGGCATTGCTATGCCCTGAGCCTCGGCCTTGCGCAGGATGCTGCGTATGCGGGCGTAAGTGTACTGAATGAACGGACCTGTGTTGCCGTTGAAGTCGATTGACTCTTCAGGATTGAACAGCATGTTCTTGCGGGCGTCAACCTTCAGGATGAAGTATTTGAGCGCACCCATACCTACCATGCGCGAAACCTCGGCACGCTCCTCGTCGCTCATGTCGGCAAACTTGCCCAGCTCTTCGCTTGTGCGGCGTGCGTCGTCTATCATCGCTGCTATCAGGTCGTCGGCGTCAACCACCGTTCCCTCGCGGCTCTTCATCTTGCCGTTAGGCAGCTCCACCATGCCGTAAGAGAAGTGGACAAGCTCCTTGCCCCACTTGAAGCCGAGGCGGTCGAGCAATATTGACAGCACCTGGAAGTGATAGTTCTGCTCGTTGCCCACAACATATATCATCTTGTCTATTGGGTAGTCGTTGAAGCGCATCTCTGCCGTACCGATGTCCTGAGTCATATACACCGATGTGCCGTCAGAGCGGAGCAGCAGTTTCTGGTCGAGGCCCTCGTCAGAGAGGTCGGCCCATACGCTGTTGTCGTCCTTGCGGAAGAAGAGTCCCTTCTCGAGTCCTTCCTCCACCTTTGCCTTTCCCTTCAGATAAGTCTGCGACTCATAGTATATCTTGTCGAAACCTACGCCCAGAGCCTTGTAAGTCTCGTCGAATCCGGCGTAAACCCATGAGTTCATCTTCTCCCACAGTGCGCGCACCTCGGGGTCGTTGGCTTCCCATTTCACGAGCATGTCGTGAGCCTCCTTTATCAGCGGAGCCTCGTCCTTGGCCTTCTTCTCGGCCTCCTCGTCGGTCATGCCCTCAGCCTTAAACTTAGCCTCAAGCTCCTTAACCTCCTCGCGGTAGTGCTTGTCGAAGGCCACATAGTAGTCGCCAATCAGGTGGTCGCCCTTCTTGCCGCTTGTCTCGGGTGTCTCGCCGTTGCCCCATTTCAGCCATGCCAGCATCGACTTGCAGATGTGTATTCCGCGGTCGTTCACGATGTTGGTCTTGACAACGCGGTTGCCGTTTGCCTCCATAATCTGTGCAAGGCTCCAGCCCAGCAGGTTGTTGCGCACGTGTCCCAGGTGGAGCGGCTTGTTGGTGTTGGGCGATGAGTATTCTATCATCACCAGCGGAGCGTCGGCTCCTGCCTTGCGCTCGCCGTAGTGCTCGTCGGCGCTGATGGCGTTGAGCAGCTTGATCCATGACTGCTGTGCCAGCACGAGGTTAAGAAATCCCTTGACCACGTTGAAGCGTTCAACGTGCTCGCAGTTTTCAACCAGCCAGTTGCCAATGGCCTCGGCCGTAGCTTCGGGCTTCTGTCTTGATATCTTTAGGAACGGAAAAACCACCAGGGTAAGGCTACCCTCAAACTCGCGTTTTGTCTTCTGCAGCTGAACCATGTTCTCTGTGATGTCGGCTCCGTAAAGCTCCTTCACGGCCTTTATCACGCTGCTGCTAATCTCACCTGCTATATTCATTTCTTTAGTTTGTTATTTCTCTTTCATCTTTTTGCTTTGCAAAGGTAAGCAATTTGTTTGAAAATAAGAACTATACGCGGCATGAACAATAAAAAATAAGGGCAAACCGTTTGCCGCGTGAGCCGAAATCTGCCGCACGGCATACAAAATACGCTCTGATGTTGCCGCCGGCCATGGCGTTCGGGCGTCAGGGCGCAGGCCGGTTATGCGCCTGTGGTTATGCTGCGGCTTGATGTGATATGTAAAATAATTTTACCGTTCGCCGTCCGTTTGACGCTCTCAGAGCAGCGGTGCTCTCCGCTGCAGCGTGGTTTTGCCGTAAAAATGGCGAAAAATGAACGTTTTGTGTAATGTGTTGATATGCCGTGATTTACGCCGGTTGTGTGCCGCCTTGCGGTTTTCTGCTTGCCGTTATACGGCTGTTTGCGCTGCAAAAGGTGCCCTTTTACAGTGCGAAAACATGCCTTTTGCATGCTGAAAGGCATGCTTTTGGCTGCCGAAATCATAAGTTTCGGCGGCTAAAAACTGTCGGAAAGTAAAGAAAGGTTAATTTATTGCATGGTATAACGTATGTCTGTTAACATACATTATACTTTGTTTTTCTGGATTGAAAAATAATTTTGTCCTGACTTTTTACCGTTTCCCGTATGCCTTAATCTCCGCTCATGGCATGCAGGATTGCCCATATAACACTTTCTGTGAGTCATATTTCCAACGCGTGTCATGGCCATTGGCATACCGTGAAGCCATATCGTGGCGGATGGTATGGCTTAAAACTCCTCACAGTCGAGACACTCTCTTATTATGTCCATGTCGAAGCCGCGGCCCATGGCAAACCTTATCAGTTTGGCGTTAAGTTCATATTCGCTTGCCGCCTTTATCGTCTTGCGCTTGCTCTGCAGCAGGGGGCGCAGCACGGCGATGTATTCTTCGGCGTCAACCTCACCGAGCGCGCCTGATATTATGTCGCGTGGTATGCGCTTCATCATCAGCGCCTGTTCCACCTTTCGGCGTCCCCATTTGTTGTATCGTATCTTGTCGCGCACGAAGAAGCGGCAGTAGCGCTCCTCGTCGATATACTTTTCGTCAACAAGCCGCTGCATTATGCGTTCCTGCATGTCGTCGGGCAGCTGCCAGCGCGCCATCTTCTCGCTCATCTCGTGGCGGCAGTGCTCTGCTGCGGCGCACATGGCCGACAGCTTGAAGAATGCCTCCTGTTCTGTTATCTGTTTCATCTCTTTGTCATGTTGTGCCGGCACTGCCGGCTATGTGTATGTTGCCGTGTTGTCTGTTTGCTCTGTTTTGTCGTTATGCCTTTACGCCCTTTGCCATGCGTTGCTTGCCGTACATGTCGCTTCGCAGCTCTACTGCCGTCATGCCTTCGGCTCGCATCATATGGCAAGTGTCGTCGGCATATATCGGGTTAATCTCAAAATACAGCCGTCCGCCCTTGCTAAGCGTCTGCACCGCAAGGCGCGTTATGGCGCGGTAGAACAGCAGCGGGTCGGCGTCGGGCACGAATAGGGCCGTGTGAGGCTCATGTTCCAGCACGTTGACGGCCATGTCCTTCTTCTCTTTTTCGCAGATATATGGCGGATTGCTCACTATCACGTCCCATTCGCCTTCAGGCTTTGCGTTGAGCGCATCCAGCTTTACGAAGTTTACGTTGGCGCCTAGTTGTTGTGCGTTCTCGCGTGCCACGTCGAGCGCATCGGCTGAAATGTCCCACGCCGTAACCTTACTTTCCGGCATGTCGAGCTGCAGCGTTATGGCTATGCAGCCGCTTCCCGTGCCGATGTCGAGCACCTTCGGGCTGGCCGAAGCCTTGCTGTCGGCTGTTATCCACGCGCAAAGCTCCTCGGTCTCGGGGCGGGGTATGAGCACACCGGGGCGGACACTGAACCAGCGCCCGCAGAATTCGGCGCGCCCGAGCACATACTGCACAGGCTCGCCTTTCATAAGACGCCCGAATATCTTGTTCAGTTCTGCAGTCTTTTCTGCCGTCATCTCTTCAACGGCTCCGCACAGGATGTCGGCCTTCGACAGTCCGAAGCAGACATCTAGCACATAGTCGGTAATGGCACGCGCCTCACCGTTGCCATACAGCGGTTCGAGTGTGCGCCACAGTTCACGGTATGTCATTCTTCATTCTCCTTTCCTTCATCTTTGCGTGCGCGCTTTTTCTTCGGCAGTCGTCCGCTCTTGCGCAGCGCCTCCGATATTATCCATTGCAGCTGTCCGTTGGTGGAACGGAACTCGTCGGCAGCCCATTTCTCTATGGCTGCCATCGTCTCTGAGTCCACACGCAGGACAAAGCTCTTGGTGTTGTTGTCTTTCTTCATCTTCTATGTTTGCGGGTTTGCTTCCGGCGGCCTTACGGCTTGCTGCCGTTTATGCCCGTATTGTGTCTTTATCTTTGTTCAGCGAAGCCCTGTATTCGGGCGAGCGGTAGTACAGATAATAGCTCATGTAAGAATGAAACACTTTGTATATGAGCAGAATCAGCAGTGCGAACCAGTCGTTCATCTTCTTTATCATCACAGAAATCATGCCTTCATAGCCGTTGGAAATCAGCGATAGAATCATTATAGTGACGACATATCCTGCCAGGCTGGTGATTATGCCTGCCGTGATAAACAGCCATCTGCTGCGCAGATACAGTCTGTTGGACCATGAGCCGAGCGTAATTTCGCGTTTCAGCGGCTTTCCGCGCAGCCATGTGAAATAAGCCCCATAGCCTAAGATGCCTATGGCTATCAGACTCATAATAATCAAAATCATCGGCTCCGGCATTCCTTCAATGGCTATACATGCAAGGGTGAACAGCACAACGAGCAGCCCTATGCCGATATGTATTTTGCCATAAAGCCTTGCGCTGCAGCTGTATTTCGTTATGCTTATGCTGCTTAGATATTGTTTAATCATGTTTCATTCCTCTTTGTTTGCCGTATAATCAATATCAGTCGACCTTCTTCCGCGATGCTTCGGGCGAGCGGTAATATTCGTAGAAGTCGACATATGACTTCAGAACTTTATACAAAACCAGGATAAACATCCATCCGAAAGTGGCCAGTTCTTCAGATAATCTCTGGATGGTAAGTCCGTCAATGCCGTCGTTTATGAATGTTAGTAGCGCCGTGAAGACAAATATCAGCAGAAAGCCTGCCGCAATGCCAACCGGCATATACAGTTGTCTGTAGCGCAGGTACATGCGGTTGCTGAAGCCTCCAAGCGTAACCGTGTCGCTTATGGCACCCTTGCGGAATGCCCAGCGGTAGATGCCTGTGCTCAGCATCAGTAGGAGTACGATGTATGAAAGTATCGTTGTGCCGTTATACCAGCAGTCAATCTTCCAGCAGCGCAGCAGCCAAAGGGCTGTCAGCGGCAGGCCGAGACATACATTGACCTTGCCCGACAGCTTTGGCGAACGGCTGAATTCCATTAGTTGTTTCTTGCTTTTCTTCTTTAGCATGGGATGGGTGTTGTGGGAGATATGGGAGTTATGGGAGCTATGCCGTCGGCATGACAGCGCACTCCCAATTATGAATTCTTAATTGTGAATTATGAATTACATCAGTGGTTCAGCGTTCCGGTGTTGATTACGGGCTGTGCCGTATCGTCGCCGCAGAGCACAACGAGCAGGTTGCTCACCATGGCTGCCTTCTTCTCCTCGTCGAGTTCTACTATCTCTTCGTCCGAAAGCTTGTCGAGAGCCATCTTCACCATCGACACGGCACCCTCAACAATCTTCTCGCGTGCGGCAATAACTGCCGTTGCCTGCTGGCGGCGCAGCATCACAGCCGCAATCTCGGGAGCATAGGCCAGATAGTTGATGCGGGCCTCAATTACCTCAATACCTGCCATTGCAAGGCGCTCGTCAATCTTGGCTTCAAGTTCTTTGTTTATCTCGTCGCTGCCGTCGCGCAGAGTCAGTTCGCCGTTGTCCTGCTCGCCGTCGTCGTAGGCATACTGTCCGGCCACCTGTCGCAGGGCGGCGTCTGCCTGTATGCGCACAAACTTCTCAAAGGCGTTCATTATGTTGGCAGTCTTTGCGCTTGCCGCAGCAGCGTCGCCGGCAGCCTTCGACTCTGCCATGGTCTGCGCGTCAATCTCGAACATTGCCTTGTATGTATCTTTCAGCTTCCACACCAGCACCATGCCGATCATCACCGGGTTGCCCGTCTTGTCGTTGACCTTTATAGGTTCGGCGTCGAGGTTGCGTGCGCGCATCGACAGCTTCTTGGTGGTGATAAACGGATTAATCCAGTGGTAACCGGGAGTGTTGAACGTACCGCGGTACTTTCCGAAGAACATCATCACGCGCGCCTCGCCCGGCTCAACCTTCACGAAACCGCAGCTGACGATGATATTGACAATGAGCAGAATGCCGCCTGCCACGCCTGAAGCTATGGCCGTGGCGCCACTGAATATCGTGGGCGAAAGAGCAATCAGACCTACCGACGCAATGTAGAGAAACAGGTTGAGAACGAGCATGCCGATGCCGTTGAGTGTCATACCTTTGAAAATGAATTCCTTGTTTTCCATAAATAAGGTGTTTTTTGGGTTATAAATAAGAGTTTATTATGATATCAAAATGATATTACAAATATAAGCGTTTTTGGCCTTATGTCGTATAGAAAGAACTGTATTTTTAAGATTTTTTTATAAACCTGCAGTGCCTCAGGAATGAAGTAAAGGGAGAATCTCGCACCCGTAAATTTCTGTTTCTCGTTCACTTGAAGTATATTTGCAGCATGGAACAGACTGAAAAAGACAAAATGTATATGCGCCGGTGCCTTCAACTGGCACGCTGCGGACGGCTTACGGCAAGGCCAAACCCTATGGTGGGGGCCGTTATTGTGAGCGAAGACGGCCGCATAATAGGCGAGGGATATCATATAAGATGCGGCGAAGGCCACGCCGAAGTGAACGCCTTTGCTTCGGTGAAGCCGCAGGATGGGGCACTGCTCAGCAAGTCGACCATGTATGTGAGCCTCGAGCCATGCTCTCATTACGGCCGCACGCCGCCGTGTGCCGACCTCATTGTGAGCAAGGGCGTAAGGCGTGTGGTGGTAGGATGCGTAGACCCCTTTGCCAAGGTGAAGGGCCGCGGCATACAGAAATTGCGCGACGCAGGCATAGAGGTTACGGTGGGCGTGCTTGAGAAAGAATGTCTTGAGCTGAACAGCCGTTTCATGACGTTCAACACTCACAGCCGTCCTTATGTGACGCTGAAATGGTGTCAGACGGCAAACGGGTTTATCGACGACAACTTCAGGCCTGTGGCATTGTCAACGCCGTTCACCCAGATGCTCGTGCATAAGCTCAGGGCGGAGAACGACGCCATACTCGTGGGCCGTGTTACGGCGGAGCGCGACAAGCCGCAGCTTAACGTAAGACTGTGGGCGGGACGTGACCCGATGCGCATAGTAATCGACCGCAACAGGCCGTTTGCGCCCGAAGCCGACTTTAGCAAGCCCATTGTGCCGCAGCTGATGAAATGGCTTTACGGTCAGGGCGTTCAGTCGCTGCTGGTTGAAGGCGGAGCCGAAACCCACCGGAGTTTCCTCGCCGAGGACGGATGCTGGGACGAATTGCGTGTAGAAATATCGCCGCGCACCGTCGGCGGAGGCACTGCCGCACCGCAGATACCTGCCTCGGCAGAGCTGTGCGACCGCAAGGAATACGACGGAAATATAATACTTACATACAGGCATGTTTAGAGCCGGTTTCTGATATGTGGTCTTTTACAAGCTAAAAGGCCACATATTGTATTCTGAAAGGTGTCCTTTTGCATGATGAAAGGATACCTTTCAGAATTTGTTTGAAGTCAACCGAAATGAGAAGTGCACACCATGCGGAAGTCAACTCTAATCAGGAGAAGGCCTGCTTGAAGTCAACCTAAGTCAGGAAAGTACAAAAATATGGTGTAGAAGCGGTGTGTGATGAGTTGAAAAAACAACTCGTCACATCGTATGTCTCTGTATATCAAGTTGATATGTCGAGATGTGACGAGTGACGAGTTTTTTGAAAAAACTTTTTTATGTTTAACCCCTATTTTTCTGTTTGGTCCAAATCAGTCATTAAGTTTCGGCCGTATCGCTGTTTCGTCCTGAACGGATGAAAGCATCGGTTTGCTTGTATAGTTAGACCTTATGCGGCTTAATGGCCGATTGGAAATTAGTTTTAGCGGCCCCGGTCAGCATTGTTCTTGTTGTGATGTTCCTGCCGGGGCGGCCGCCTTAATGCGGCTTCGTCTGCCTTATGCAGCCGTTGTCTTGCACGACATGCATCAGAATGTCATTCTCAGGGCTGCATATACGTTGCGTCCCGGAGCGTTGATGCCAGACGAGAACACGCGGTACTGGGTGTCGAGGATGTTCTCAACGCCGGCCTGCAGCGTCAGACTCTTGTTAAGGTTGTAGCTGCCCTTTACGTTGAGGGTGAACCATGCCGGCATGCCTTCGCCGTCGGTACCTTTTACGGTGGCGTAGTCGATGTTGTCCTCGCCGTCCATGTTGTAGTCGTCAACCGACTTCTTGCCGTTGTAGAGGGCATACATGTCGAAGCGTCCCTTGCCGTCGGCGGTCAGAAATGCTGCTCCCACGCGTCCGTAGATTGGCGGAATGTGGTCGAGCGGCTGCTTCTTTTCGCCGCTCAGAATGCGGCCGTAGGTATAGTTGAACGAGGCATAAAGCTCGGTCTGTCTTGTCGGTGTGGCGGTCAGGCTCGACGAAAAACCCCACAATACGGCCGTCTTGGCGTTGGTGTATGTGTAGACGTCGCACATCTCGCCCTGATATTCCATCTGGCTTTCGCCCATGAATGTGCCGCGCGCCGTGGTTATGGCGTCGAAGTAATAGGTGCCGTATACAACGTTCTCCCATGTCAGCACGTTGTCGATGTGCTTTGTTATGTTGAGGTCAACCGACACGGTCTTCTCCGGTCTGATGTCCTTGTTGGGTATTGTAACGGTGCTTACCTTAGAGTCGAACACCTTTGACGTGTTGTCGATGTTGGGCACGCGGTAAGCAGTCGATGCAGAGAGGGCGATTTTCCATGTCTTTGTGGGCAGCCAGTTCATGCCTATCGCCGCGCTGTATGTAAGGTTGTTCTTGCGCTGACTGTCGCCGCCGAAGAAGGGGAACTCGTCAACGTTGAGCACGCTCGAATAAGTGGTGGCATAGCCGAGGCGCACTCCGTCGTGCATGCTCCACTTCGGACTGATGTTCCACACGTGTGTGGCAAATGCCTCGATGGTGTGCATGCTGTTGCTTCCGTCGGGATAGCGTGTGGTGTTGTATGATGTTTCGCCTGTCAGCACGTTCTCGGTGTTGGCGGTAGACTTGAGGAAGCTCAGCGTTCCGTCTATTCCGAGATGCAGCTTGTGGTTGTCCATGAATTTAATCCAGTCGGTGTTGAGCGACACGATGTTTACGTTCTCCCAGTTGTTGTAAAGCTCCTCCTTCTGGAACTTGCGGTCGTGGCGGCTCTCCTTCACGTTCTGATATGCCACGGCCATGTGCACTCTGTCGGCTCCGAGCTGGTTGCGTCCGTCGTAATGGTAAGCAGCTAGGAGTCGGAACTGCGGTCCGTAGTACCACTCAGCAAACTTGGGGCGCAGCTCGCCGTCCTTCACCTCCGTTACGCTCAGACGGTCGTAGCGGTTGAAGTTGTTGGTGTTAGACAGCTGAAAATTAATCATGTGCTGGCTGTTGGCGTTGGGCTTGTAGAGCAGCTTCTGCATGAAGTCATACTGAAGGTAGCCCGAGCGCTTCTGCAGCTGCGGCTTGTCGTTATACAGCATTATGTCGTTCTTGCCGTCCTGCGGCTGTACGTATATGTTGCTCTCAATGTAGCTGTCGTCGTCTGGCAGGAAGGGGTTGCGCGTTGTTCCGGCACGCAGGTCGCCGAAGTTGCTGAACGTGAACGATGTGAGCGACGCAAACTTCTCTGTTCCGTAGTTGAAGTCAACGTGAGCCGTGCCTTCCTGATTTGCGCTGCCGTATCTCAGCACGGCATGCCCTTCGCTTGTGTGTGTCTGTCCGTCGGCGGCAAGGGTAGGAGAGAGCGTGTTGAAAGTGATGGTTCCGCCAAGGGCGTCAGAGCCGTAATTGAGCGACGACGGTCCGAAAAGCACCTCCATGTTCTTCAGCGCAAACTGGTCAACGGTGAGGCAGTTCTGCAGGTGTCCGCTTCTATATATAAGGTTGTTCATCCTTATGCCGTCGACAACGAGCAGTATTCTCGATGCCTCAAATCCTCTCAGGATAGGGCTTCCGCCGCCCTGCTGGCTCTTCTGCACGAGCACCTGTCCCGTTTCGCTGAGCAGATCGGCTGTCGACTGCCTGTTGGCATAGTCGATAAAGCTCTTCGGCACGCTCACAACGTGCTGCGGAGTGTTGATTTTGCGTGTCTGCTCTCTGTTTACAGACACAACAACCTCCTGCAGGTTGACAGAGCGGAATGTGTTGACGCTGTCGGCCGTGTTTGCCTTAGCCTTTGTCGTGCAGCCTGCAATGATGCACGCAACCGCAATAATAGTCTTCTTCATGTCGGTGATTAATTTCTTAAATTGCTGTTATCCTGTAATATTATAATTGTAAACGCTGTTGCTGTTTTTGCTACTAATGGATTTTATCTTTATGGAGCAATGTTTCAGACAAAATAAAACCGTTATCTGATGTAACGGTCCTATCTGATTAAATAATAATGCTCATTTGTATTGTTAATACTCTTCGTCTTCATCAAAATATGAGTTTCTTGGATCTGATGGAAGCGGGTCCATATTGTCAATACTGCTTCCGCTAAGGATGTTCTCCGACTCTATCTGTAACACTTGAATTGAGGGTGAAACGTATTCTTTTTTCATCTTCATAATTTAAATGTATTTTTGATTCGGGTGCAAAGATACACAATATGTATGCAATAATACAAATGGAACATAATTTTTTTAATGTTTATTATTTAATTTGGCCGGTAATCGTCAATATTTTATGATTTTTATAGTAAAAATATGGGTGAAATGCCTATTAAGCATAATGAAATAATGTTATAAAATCAAGAATCTGTCTTTCCTGTATGCTGCCTTCTTGATATAAGTCAATTCTTTCTATATGTTACGAATGGGTTGTTTTATTTATCAAAATAATAGTTCTATTTTTCAGATATGGCAAAATATTGGTTAATATAGCTTACAAATTGTAAGAATTGATGTTAGTCAATTATTTTGTATTTGTTGACATGATTGTTTAAAAGTTTTTAAAATAGAACAAAAAACGGGAAATTTATTAATTTATGCCAAATATAATCCGAATTATTTTTTAAATTGGCTACAAATGTATAATTTTGCACACACATCAGAGAAACAGATAATAGATTATTTGATGCAAAAACTTATATAAACAGAAATAAAGGTATTATGGTTAGAAAAAGATTGACAGGATTAGTGGCGCTTCTGCTGCCGTTCGTGTTCATGCAGGCACATCTGGGCCGCGAGAAGAACGTTGACGACAAGAAGCGTTCGAAGATGGAACGTGCTGTTTCCACATTACCCGATTCTGCTTATGAACAGGTGAAAAAGGAGGATTTGTTGAATGATGAGGTCTACATCAAGCTTGCGCGCGACGGATGGTTCCCGCAGGAAATAACAAGGATTATGGACCGATACATAAAAACGAATCGTGGAAAGGTGCGCGGTTCGCGCGAGTATGGTATGTATGCCAAGCAGTGGCTTCCTACTTTTGGCCACACGCCGGGCAGCGACTCTATCTATCAGTTTGTGGATACGGCTTATTACGGCGAGACAATGAAGTCGGTTCGTCGCCTTTATTCAAAACAGCTTGAGACATATTATCCCGAAATACCTTATACGCCTGAAGACAGGATGAGGGGTATACGTAATCCCGGCTACTTCCGCCCCGTGCAGCAGAAGCCCTATACGGGCCGTGTGCACTGGATAGTAGTGCATCCTACTGACCCTGATGCCTTGATGGTTATCCCTGACGGAGGCGGAATATTCCGTACGGATAATCTTGGCAAGACATGGGACTGCGTTACGGACAGAATACCCGACCGTGAGTTCCGCAAGATCTGCTCACATTCGGCTATACCCGTAGACCCGGATGACTGGAACCATTTCTTTGCCTTCATGAAGAACGGCAGCAGTAGTGCTGTCTATGAAACTACGGACGGCGGACAGAGCTGGACCAGAGTGCAGGGCGCTACGCATAAGTCGTTTAAGCGCGGCTACGCCTTTAAAGATGCGTCGGGAAAACTGAAGTTTATCGGCGCAATACAGTCTGGCGCGAATTATCTTGGCAGTCAGTTGTGGTACAGCGAGGACAAGGGCGTCAACTGGAAGCAGATTGTGCTGCCGGATAACCTCAAGGAGACACACCCTGAGACAGGAATGAAGGGCTCGTTCTTTCAGAACTTTGCCTTCCATCCTATAAACCGCAACATTATATATATACCGACATCACGCAGTATATATTACTCTGAAGACGGACTTACCCCGAAGAGCGACGGAAGCTTTGACATAAAGCGCATGACGTTCGACGTGTATAATCAGGACGGAACAGAACTGCGTTACAGTCAGGTGAACGAGTTCCCGTTTAAGGCTACAACCCAGAGTTTCCTTGAAGTGAATCCCGACAACCCTTTGCAGATGTGGTTTGCAACAGCGTCGCGTAACGTCAGCTATGGCGTATATTCTGCTGTTTACCGTTCAGACGACGGCGGAAAGACATGGCGCACGCTGCAGGAGCCTATAAATGGTATCGGCAGCGGACTGGCCTTCGGAAACGAGTCGCCATGGGGCTGGCTCGGCGGATTTGGCGTAAACTTTAAGGATCCCCAGTGGCTCTACGGATGCTCAATGAGTTCTGCAATAAGCAGTGACGGCGGACATACGTTCAGAGAGTTCGGATGGGGTAACCGCCTTAAGGCTCTGGCCGACAACGGACAGTACTATACAACTACGAGTGCACGTCATAATGCAGACAACCACTGCATCGTGTCTCATCGCAGCGGACGTGTGTTCCGCGGCTCTGATGCGGGGCTTCTGGTAAAGGATAAGGACATAAACAATCATGAGTGGACTAACATAAACAGCTCGATGGGCAATCAGCTGCACTATTCTATTAAGGTAAACGAGTTTGGCGACCAGACAATGCTTGGCAACACGCAGGATGTGGACGCTCAGACATACCGCTACGGACGCTGGGGCAACTGGCGCGGATATGAGGGTACGGAAGCCTTCCTTAATCCTTATGCCGGAACATGCTATTTCTCAGGAAGCGGAGGCGGAGGCCTTGAAGGCGTATCGCTCAGCTCTTGGTATGAAGGCTATTCGATGGCTGATGTATGTACAGGCTACTGGTATCTGATTCACAATCCGGGAAACAATGCCCAGTCGTTCTTCCGTATAGAGGACTTCGGCCGCAAGACGATAAACCTGTCTGCAAATACAGTGGATGAGACCGGTGCGGGAACAGGTGCGCGTGATTTTGCGATAACACGTGACGGCGACAAGCCTACACTGTTTGTGCTGAACACCAACCACACAATTGTCAAGTCGACAGACAATGGCAATACGTTTGAGACTGTCAAGGTGATCGGTTCTAACGGCTCTAAAGTTCCGGCTAAGTTTACTAATGCCTGGATTGCTGCTGATCCGAATAACAGCAACGTTATATATGTTGCACAGACCGGAAAGGTGCTTAAATATGATCTTACAACAGGAGACAGCGAAAACCTCTCGCAGGGCCTGCCGTCAATTTCGTGTGACGATATATTCTTCCATGAGGGAACAGGAGACCTGTATTTCTTCAGCTCTTCGTCAGGTATATATCTGCGCGACCACAATACTGGCCAATGGTCGTTGTGGCTTAAGGGATATAATCCGCTTTCGGCAAAGCGTCTCGCCTTGAACTATACCACCCAGGAAATGGTGATAGGCGATTACGGACGTGGCGTGTGGGTGGCTGACCTTGAGCATCCGGCTGACCGCTACTTCAAGAATGGCTTTGCGCTGAAAGAACTTTCTAATGTCAACGGACGCCGTACATTCGGAATTGATACAAAGTGGACTATTCCGCTTTACTATGACTATACATGGTATGTAAACGGAACAGACGTGAACAATCCGTATCAGTATTTCACGTCTAACCTGAAGGACGGAGACAGAGTTAAGCTGAAGCTGACCCTGCGCGAGTCGCCGGACGTAACAACAGAGTCGGCTGAATATACAGTCAAGTCGTCTTCGGCAAAGGCAACGGCTGTTGATTACACTCCGAAGCCTGGCCAGGCTCTTTACAGCAACGGTAGCGGCCGTATAGACTTGGGAAATGTTGACTACTTCTTTAATGACTTTACCATAGACTTCTGGATTAATCCGGAGAACGACGGTGTCATTCTGTGTAACCGTCCTGTAGAGCAGCAGCGCGATACGCGCGGATGGGCGTTGCTCCTGGATCAGGGCAAGCTGAAGTTCCGCTATGCGCCAGCACAGCTGTTCGACCGTGCAACATACGACACAAACGAGACTCAGCAGACCGACCTTGTAGGCGGAGCGCTGACTAAGGGACGCTGGTCGCATGTAGCCTTGAGCGAAGACCGTGACGGAAATGTTACATTATATATAAATGGCAGCGAGGTAGCTTCGGCTCCGCGCATAGTGCAGTGGGCTCCGCTCAACAGTGCTGTCAACCTGTCGCTCTTTGCCGACGGATTTGAGAGCATGGCGATGAAGGGAAGTGTAGACGAACTGAAGATATGGAACCGTGCGCTCAACGCGAACGATGTTAAGCGCGCCATGTTCTCTCATGACACATCGGAGGCTGACGCTTTGGTTTACTACAACGACTTCAATGCCGGAGCGCTTGACAAGGAGCATGAGCTCTTCTCGCGTGCAGGAATGGCTCCGCGTACTCAGGCCGTTACTTCTTATGTGAAGATGCCAGTGGCTGTAGGTGCAGTCAAGTCAGAGGTGAAGACTCCTCAGGGACGTACAGCCTATGACACAGGCAACGGTACTGCGATATATCTTACGCCTTCGGGTGATCAGTCGCCTGAATTCGGTGTCTATCGTTATGCAAACCTGCATCCGGACAGCATGGGTGTCAACACTCAGTATTATGTTGCTGCTTCCGAGGTGTTCCAGATACGTCCGTTCTCTGATGCCGGTCAGCTGACTCTTGATATAGAGCTGCCTCTGTCATGGCATAGCGGAAAGCAGTATCAGCTCTATGCCTGCGGCTTGTATGAAGACCAGAAGGTGTGGATGAAAGTGGCCGACATGGAGGCTGGCGAAAGCGGAAAGACGCTTGTTGCCAAAGGCGTGAAAGCTGCCGGACTGGCAGATAAGATGCTCGCCGTGCTTGAGAATAAGGCTGCGGTAGAGCCTTCGCTCGCCGGAAACTGGGAAGGAAACGAAATCGACGTTTATGATCAAAGCGATGTTGCCTATGATGTAAATGCGCGCCTTGTAGGCGGAATGAATGAGCCTGAAGGAATTTATGAAATCAGCTCGAGAACAGGACTGTTCAAGGTTGCTGATAACATGAAGTTTGTCAACGGCAAGGCTGTGGCAAAGTTGCAGCTTGACGTAGAAATGCTGAAAGGTAGCAAGACACTTAAGGATACCATCGAAAGCAAGAACGGTACAATGGTGCCGCTGGTGATCACTGTAAACAACAAGATGCTGCCACAGGATCCGGGTAAGGCCATGACATTTACAAGTGGCGGAGCTGCTGTGCAGTCGTCTCAGATAAGCGGAAGTCTTAACGGACTCAACAATGTCACCATGATGGGATGGGTGCGTGTGGACAACGAGGATATGCTCAAGAGCGTTAAGCCTCTGATATTCTTCCGCGGCAGCAACGGTGGAGTTTGCGGAATACATATTGCAGACAAGAATCTGCGTTTCCACTGGAATGACGGATATTACGGATGGTCTACCACACATTATTTCAAGTCTACGGATGTAGGCCGCTGGATGCATGTGGCACTTGTGGCAGCTTCAGACGGATTCCATGTATATCTTAACGGAGCAGAGTATTTCCGTTCGACAGGCGTGCCTACTGCCAAGATAAATTCGGCATTGCTTCTTGGACAGAATTATCAGGGCGACAAGTGGTTTAAGGGTGCAATAGACCAGGTGATGCTGTGGAGCCGTGCGCTCTCGTCTGACGAGATACGCAAGTATATGCTGAACAATCCGCGTCTTGACGAGCCGGGTTTGGTGTCGTTCATCGATATGGATCATACGAACGAGGACGGAAAAGTTTATGATGTTGTTACGGGCACTCAGCTCACTCTGTATGGAACAACGTCTAACGAAGACTTCTCTCACATGCCATATCACCCCACTGCTACGTTCAGCCAGAACAGTCAGGATACAGAGGCAGGTCAGGCCGTTCATGTGGCAGCTCCGCAGGGAGTAAGCGCAAGCTTCGGCATTGGCGTGATGAACGGAACACCTTATAACTATGCAAATGCTGACCATGCAGAGCTTACGCCGCTGAGCAACTCGTTCTATACGTTGACCATGAGCAAGGCGTCGGTGTTCTCATCAGGCCAGAAGGCAACAGTAAGCTTCGCAATGCAGCAGGCTGAATCGGCACCGGCGGTTACGTTGGCTCTGCGTCCGATAGGATCTACAGAACCATTCTCAACGTTTGTTCCGATGTCGAGTCAGGATAACGGCAGAATGAAGTTTGAGGTTGACGGCACAACTCTTAATGACGGATGTGAGATGATGCTGATGTACGACGGTGCTGCGGGTGAATATCCTGTAAAGGTAAATCTGTCGGTTGACGGTCATGCTGACGGCGACACTATAATTATAAGCGACGTAAACAACAAGATAACTGTAAAGAGCCGCGTGATAAGCAAGAATCCGACAAGCAAGGTGCAGGTGTCTGTAGTTGAGTCAGAATATGCTTCTGCAAACATATCAGAGCTCGACCTTAACGGTCCGGCAGAACAGGATATCATTGTGACGATTAATCGTGACAACCTTAACAGTCTGGCTGTTAATCCTGTTACGATAAAGCTTTCGGGAGTTACCGACAATAGCGAACTTAAGCTCAACGTTGCGCTCGAGCCTATTGTAGAGCTGTCGCTGGCTGACAATGAAGACGGAGCTAATGTGATAGAGGCTACATCGCCATACGTGTCGTTTGGCGTAAAGGCTAAGCTGTTGCAGGGTGTGCTCAGCGACGGCGTTAAGATAAAGATTGACTCTGACGGAGGTGCGGAGGGTATCGTGAATACCTCTCTCGGCAGCTTGCTCAGCAACGGCAACGCAGCTTATGCAGATATGCTTGAATATTATCCGAGCGAGAGCGAGTTTGACGCAGGATGGAACCTCATTGGTAATCCGTATCTGTCTAACATAAACCTTACGAAGGAGCATAATGTCGTGCTGAATGAGGATGAGGTGGTGAAATATCTTTACCAGTATAATCCTGAGAGCGACACATATACAGCCTGGGATATGGTTGAGAACTATGACGAGACTCAGAAGCTGATGCCGTTCCAGCCGTTCTTCGTGCAGACACGTCAGGCGGGTGCAAGTCTTGTGATAACACCAGAGGCTAAGAATACGAGCATAAGCCGCCGCGTGTTCGACCATTACATGCTGCATGAAAGCAAGATGCTGCGTATCGGTCTCTATGAAGGCGACTCAGACAAGCTGGCCGACCGCACGGAGGTGAAGCTGCAGGATGAAACTTCTGCCGGATTTGTTCTCGGTGAGGATGCCGTGAAGATGTGGGGAGGACTCAACTCTAAGACCAACGAGATTGCCACTGTCTGCGGAAACCGCAACCTGTCGGTAAACGTGCTTCCGGGCAAGAAGGTTGAGATACCGCTTTACTTGCGACTCTCGTCTACAGGAAAGTTCCGTATAGCTGCAATAAAATCTTATGGCTATGGCCTTAACGACAAGGCAGAACTGCTTGACAAGTCAACAGGTCAGAGATGGAGTCTGCTCGACGGCAACGGATATGAATTCGACGTCAATAATGTTGATGAAGCCAAGTCGCGCTTTGCACTCGTGCTTAGTGTACATGAGGAGACCACTGGCGTAGGTCAGGTTGCCGGCGGCAAGCCTTCGGTAAGCATCGACGGAAACACATGCCGCATAGAAGGCCTCTCAGGCAAGTCGGTAATAGAAATGTTCGACACAGCCGGACGCCGATGCGTCTACACGACAACGTCTTCAGACAGCTACTCTAATCAGTTGCCTTCAGGCACATACATCGTGCGTGTGCGCACATCTAACAAGGATTATACAAACAAAATAAACGTAAGATAATGAAAGCAAGATATATAATTGTTTTATTGTTCTCATTGCTCGGCCTGTCTGCACAGGCCCAGAGCATTGAGCTGATAGGACTTGTTCCAAGTGCCGACGGCGGTGTCTCGGGCCGTATGATATTGGCTAAGGTCAATGCCGGAGGCGAGGAAATACAGAATGTTCAGGTAGTGTCCTTCAGTCTGCGTGACGGCAAAAGCACAGTGTCTTCAGACAATATACCATTGTCAGACGGATATTATCTGCTGCCAATACCGGAGACGCTCGACCGTAACTTCACGGTGCCTCTGCTTGACACAACTGACAGATATGCATATCGTGCTAAATTTATCACTGCAACCGGAGCACAGTATCTTTCTGAGTTGATAGAGGACAATGGCGTCGAGCGTTTTAAATGGATCGGACAAGATGTCAAGTGGAATGCTGCTACAAGCGGATATGATAATAGAATAAAGTTTGACGAAGGCATTGATGGCGGAAATCCGTTCCCTGTTGACGGTATTAATTTCTATAAGAGTTTCAGCACTCATGCCAACGGCAGCTTCACGTTCAACTTTGCTGAAGACAGTCCGTATTCACGCTTTTTTACGTATTACGGAATACAAGATAATAAGAGCAGCGGCGACATCCGTTTTTCTCTTTCTGTAAACGGTGAAGTAAAGGAGACACAGACAATGTATGCCAAGACCAATCCGGTGAAACCGGCCGATGGTATATATCTGCGTAAGTATGAAGTGCCTATTGACGGACAGACGAATATTGTTATAACAGGTGATGTTATTGATGATAACGCTCAGGATCACATGAACTTCCCGCTTGGACGTGTTTATCTTAAGAAAGATGTAAGAAAAGCTCAGAATGCTACATGGCCTGAAACTGACATATTGGCCTATAACAAGCCGTTTACACATACGCTTGACGCAGGGTTCACTTCTGGCGGCACCGGGCTCTACTATATAACAGCCGGAAGCGAATATGCAACCATAGAGGGAAATGTGCTGAACGTTCATACCATACCGGTGGATAAGTCGGCATATATAGAGGTTACGGCCGTGCAGCCAGGTACAGACGAATATCTTACCTCGCCTATAACTAAGTGCCGCTTCTATGTGCGCAATAATAAGACTGTGGCAAAAGACGGAAAACTTGTCCTGAACGATGGTGACGAGATAGACCAGCTGACAGTGTATGCCGATCCGGAGTCACGCGGACAGGTGGTGGTCGACAAAGGCTTTGTAACGGTTAAGAAGCTTATACTGAAATATACTTTCAAGCCGGGTGAGTGGAACTTTATATCGTTCCCGGCCAACGTGAGCCTTTCAAAGATAAGCGACCTCAACTCATTGGGCTATAGCCTGAATGACTCTAAGAAGGCATTCTATATATGCGAATACAGCACACGCTCGCGTGCAGAGCAGCCCGGCAAGACAGCGTGGGTGAAGATGCAGACAGACAACGTCGTTAAGAACAAAGGCTATATTATGGGTGTGGCCCGTTCGGCTGACAATCCTGACAACAAGCCCGTGGAAGTAACCTTCGTGTTCGAGAATACTACGCTGGGCATGGATGCTTCAAACAATGGCTCTCTCAACGTAGAACTTAACATGATGCAGGTGGAACCCGGTACGGAGATTCCTGTATATGTAAGACCGGACGGTGTGAAGGGAGCGCCGCTGAGGGTGATGGTAAGATTCTCTCCGAAGGACATCACGGAGCTGCCCGTCAACTATGCCAACGCTCTTGAAGAGGCCCGCGTTACGTTCAATCCTAACAATTCGGGCATACGCCTCACTCTGCCCACGCAGGATCCGGCAAAGGTGGTGATCTTCGACAGCAAGGAGCGAGTGGTTAAGGCTGTGAAGTATATTGCACCATATCTTATAGATGTTACCGACATGAAACCGGGCAAATATCAGCTCTATATCCAGTACGGCAACGCCACGGCAACGAAGCCGTTTGAGATTGGTGAGAATAAATAATGACAACAGCATAATTTTATACTATTATTAAACATAACCTAAGAAAAGGAGCGATTGAATAACAAGAATCGCTCCTTTTTTGTATATTTGCATTTCTAAAATAACAACAAAATAATAAAGTTCATGAAGAAATATTATTTGATTTGCGGCCCGATTATGGCATTGGGGATTATGGCTGGCACAGCAGCCGGCGCAGCTATGGATAATATTAAGATCGGAGTGGCTTTAGGAATAGCTGTCGGCGTGGCTTTAAGCACACTTGCAATCCTTTTTGGAACTTGTAGACAAAAATAAGAAGAGATTAAACTCGTGAATTGATGAGGAAACAATGATAGCGGTTCTCTATTTCGCATTACGCCTGAAACAGCTTTGGCGGATTTTAAGGCGACTGGGCGTTGCCGTAAGTCTGCTTTTTGCGGCATTTATGTTTTTGGCTCTTTATGTGCTGATAAAGACAAACTACAGCTGGATTATGCCCGCTGCCGTCATTTTATGCCTGCTATGCTATCATAACGAACGTAAGGACAAAGACTTTCTGTCGCAGCAAGTTAAATGTCCAGCCTTACTCCTCATGGCTGAATATATATTGATAGGTTTGCCGTTTGTTGTGATTGAATGTCTCAGAAGTCATTTTGCCGCTGCCGCAGTCATCATGGCAACTGCCGTTCTTTTGCCTAAGCTAAAAACCATAAAGATGAAGTCTGTGCCCGTCCCCTTGCCTTTTCTCTACAAAGGCGGTCTGGAGTATATCCGCATGTTCCGCATGTATGGCTGGTTTTATCTTCTTTTGCTCATAGTTACAGTCATAGGGGCGCTGCATGCCAATATCCGTATCGGAAAGGTAGCCTTGATTGTATGGGGCATAGTTCAGACAATGTCGTTTGCATCCGTTCCGCAGCGGCAGGAGCTAACCTTTTATCTCAATTATTCAGCTTTTCAGCGGCATCTTGTCTTGTCAAGCGTCTGGAACGCCGTAATAACAGCCGTGCCTTTTGTCGGAATTATACTTTCGTTTTCCTTCAGCGGTGATAATCTGCTGTTTGCTGTTTCCGTAATATCGGGAAGCATATTATATTTGTGCAATATGGGCATGGTGCGCCATATGTCGTTTTCATCAGCATCACTGGCCGTCTATCAGTTGATAGTGCTTATACCCCTGTTTTTCTTTACTTGTTTTATTCCGCTTCTGCTAGTTCCGTTTGTTCTGATAAACGTATTATGCTGTATATTCCTTAAAAACAACTTAAAAAATATATGGAACTGATAAAGATAACAGATTTGTCAAAAAGCTACGGCAAGACAATGGTTTTACATGGATTGTCGGTAGCCTATCAGTCGGGGATGATTTATGGACTTGTCGGTGAGAATGGGGCAGGCAAGACAACGCTGTTTAACTGCATCATGGGACTTACCGGTTATGACGGCAGCATAGACAAGGCGTCAGGCATCTCAATCGGTTATCTGCCGGCCGAGACTCATTTCTATTCGCTGATTACCGGATATGAGTATCTCGATTTTTGCATAAAAGCAAAAGGCAAGAAGATCAACAGAGCAAGGGTGGAAGAAGTGAATAAAATGTTTCAGCTGCCGTTGCATAGGTATGCATCGGAATATTCTACCGGCATGAAAAAGAAGCTGGCGCTTATGGCTCTGCTGTTGCAGGACAACGACTTGTATATACTTGACGAGCCGTTCAACGGTGTCGACTTATACGGCTGTATTCAGCTGAAGAAAATCATACGCTCGCTGAAAGACAAAGGCAAAACCCTGCTGCTGTCCTCACACCAGATAACCATCCTGCGCGAACTGTGCGACAGCATCGACTATCTGAGCCGTCACACCATCGTGAAGAGATACACTGATGAACCGGTGGAAAATATAGAACGGAGCATACTTGCCGACATTCATGGCGGGATGTAGGCTTTGAAATACTTTGTTTAAAATATAAGCAGAACATTATTTACATAAAATAAAAACAGCCAAGTATTGATAACCAAATACTTAGCTGCTTTCTAGTACCCAGAGCCGGTACAAGGCATAGAAATGTTAGAAAATAAAACAAAAGAAAATCCGAAACTGGACAAAATAAACTTTCGGATGGCAGAATCAGCCTTTACTTAGAGTATTATTTAGGTAGAGAGGAAAAGCCCGTATTGGATGAAAACGGTAATCAGGTGTATTACGAAAGCGGTAAGATGCAAGGAAATCCAAAGTTTGCTGTCAAGCACCACAGGCGAAAAGAAAAAGGCTGTTTCTCTTTTCGCCAACATATATGTTTTGCAGCTAACAGAAATAGGTTTAGTTTGGATATATACAAAGCCATAAACTAACCTTATTTGAGAAAGGAAAAAAGGAATAAACTCCACTTTTTCAATAGCAAGTGTCATGACCACTATTCCTTTCTCACACACCTTTTCGCCTATATAAGAATTTATGGCAGCATTCTAGGCGATGGTTTGTGCATTTAAAAAGCCGTAAAACATAGGAATAGAGTCAAGATGTATTTTTATTGTTGTATGTATGTTTATGTTATCTGAATATTCTTTTTTGTTCTTCGGGCAATTGCCTGTCTATCTCGTAGAAAGCTTCCTTTTTGTCTAAGATGTCTTGCACATAATCATGAATGCGTGAGGAACGCTCAAGTGCTTTGGACACAACTCTTGTGATAGTTAATCCGTATGCTTCCATGATGGTCATTTTTGTCTGATTACCATGAATCGGGGCATAAAGAGCGTAGTGTGAGGGAAATTCGTTTGCTTCCACTACATCAATAACTGCAACACGTGTAATCCATGCCGACACATACAGATATGTTAAATCGGGATTGCTTTCGTATTCATCAAGCATGTTGGTGACATTAGCAACGCCATTGGAGATTTTTGTGAGCTCTTTCGCCCCACCAAATATTTTAGAGAACAGTCCCATATTACTGAAATTTAGATAGTACATTACCCATATAGGTTTTTACGTCATGCTCAATTTGACGTATCATTTCGTGTTGGTTTGCAAACTCATTGAACTGCCATTCTAACTTATGTTTTCCAAGAAGTATGCTTTTAGAACTCCATTGTATTGTAACTGTTCCGTAGGTTTGGGCGATGTCAAAATATGTACTCGCAGCGGGATTGGCAGCACCGACACGAATGAATGTACTATTTTCCTGAATAATTCGACAATTCTCATTTTCTGTGAGAAAATAATCAACCAATATCGAATATTTCTTTCTCATGCCACCTTGCTTGGCAACAGCATTTGATTGAGCTTTAGAGTCCAAAATGAACTTAAATGCCACAAAAGCAATAATCGCAATTATTATCCACCCCATAATATACTGTTTTAGAATTGATGTGCAAACTTATCAAGTGTTTCTTCAAGTATTTTGTCGAACTCATTTTTATCCACCTTACCCGACTCATACAATTTATTCATCATCTTGATGTTTTGAATGGTCATTGCTGACAACATCATTTGAAGTTGTGAATCAACGTCGCCACTCTTAACCATATCAACAACCAAATTACCGAATACATATGCCATATCCTCGTTCATCTTTGCTTTCATCTCATGTGTAAAGACGGTGTCTAACAACTGCTCTACCAAAGAGCGGATGTCGCCAGTTGAAACACTTGTCTTAGATTGGCAGTTTTGTGCTTCCTTCAAGTATATTAGCATAAAGTAGCTGACTGTATGGTTTGGAGAAATGTTGAATGTCTTAGCTTCCTTGGGTATCTCATTTTTAAGCTTGGATTCCAACATTTCAAAAGAAACTTCATTGAGAAATTCAGAGAGTTGTGAAATAGTGTCTTCTTTAAGTTTAGAAATTGGTTTTCCGGCATTCTCAGACCAGCGAAGGAATGTGCTCACGACCTCAAAGGCATCCTTATCACTCAAAGAGTCCATGTTCAATCTAGAAGCAGCAACTATGGCTTTTGCTTCGTTTGGTTTTCTGCGCTTAAAACCTTCCCAGTATTGAGCATTGTGACCATCGCCCATAGCGTGGACTGCATCCATGATTTTGTTGTTGATATCATGTTGGCTAAGTGAACTTTGTGTCGTTTTTTTTTGCTCAGCAAGTTTTCTCATTTCCTCATCATGTTTATTACCATTATAATTGATGATGAAGATTACTGCTACAACAATAAGAATAATAATTAGAATTGTCATACGTGTAGTTTTGTTCTATGCCCGATAGCACCTAAACGAGGCTGTTATTTAACGAAGAAGCGTGGTGCTGTATGCCACACTTCTTTATGTACAGGCCCTGAGAAAACCTTCGTGAACAGATGTGTAAATAACAGCCCCACGCATATACGTGGAGACCATCACGACCTCTCTTGTTCACTTTAGAAGTTTCTCAGGCTTCGTACATACAAGAAGAAGACATAACGCCTCTTTTTTCTAACATGTTTTGGATAGAGTTTCCTCAATCCAACTGCAAAAGTAATAAATTTAAATTAGAATACTACAAAAAGGATTGATATTTAACCATCTATAGATGGAGGAGAGTTCTTAAAAACTTAATTTCGCATTCCTTTTCAGTGAATTTATTACTTTATCAACTCTTCCGCTTTCCGTTGCAATAACCTTGCCTTTTCTAACTTCTCAGCCCTTACCCGTGTACGGTATTCAAAATCTTCCACCTCATTGCGGATATTCCTGATGGGGGCATTAGAAATTTAATGGGGATTAATTTTAAGATTCCATAGAAATTGCGATATTTGCAATATGAAAACGAATTAACTGGAAATGTTAGCCCGCATAGTGCTGCCTTCAGAAATACTGGATTATTTTAGCATATCAAGTGTAGAACAGTCTTTGAGTGAGATTCATATTCACCTTGATGAATTAATGAATCCTGAATAAAGTGATGATATTCATTTTGAGTCAAAAGGTTTTATGGATCCTGTCAACGTTACTAATTTTCCAATCCGTGATCATAAGGTCGTATTGGTAATCTGTTGTCGAAGGTGGACAGACCTTCGCACCGGCAAAAGTTTCAGTCTCCCAATTCGTTGGGATGCGCTGCAGGAGAGCAATGAGGAAATGGAGGAATGCAGACTGTCGGGCAAGACCTATGTGCCATTTCGCTTTCCCAATGGAGATACACGATTGGAACTGCTTATAAGAAGCCGTTACCTGCTGTTTAAATCAGCGGACAAATGGACAGAAAGAAAAAAAGAAAGGGCTGGGATCCTATTTGACGAATACCCGGATATTAAGGTCGCATACGGGCTGTCCCACTCACTGAGAATGATATTTTCAAAAAAACACTGTCAAAGATGCCGCAAGGCTCAGTATGGCAAGATGGTACGATAAAGTGGAACGTGCAGGTATGAAGCGGTTTAACGTGATTGCTGCCACCTTTTATGAACATTATGATGAAATATTGAACTTTTATAACAATCGTTCCACAAATGCGGCGGCTGAATCATTCGATGCTAAAATAAAACTCTTCAGAGCTAATCTTCATGGAGTGACGGATAAAAAGTTTTTCCTCTTTAGAATCGCAAAGCTCTACGGATACCCCCATTAAATTTCTACTGCCATGTTGTTGCCCTATAAACTACATTTGCTGTATAAAAACAGCTCAAAATAGCAATAAAAAACTTTTTCATTTGATTCATAATTATATCAATCGGCCCCCATTGATGTTTTAATTAACCACGAAACGTGAAACTGCAATGCCCACGTCTTGTATTTGAGGTCCTGAGAAAATCCTTGTGTATAGATGTAGTAACAGCAGCTCACGCTATAGCGTGAGAACCACTATGCCTTTTCTCATACACTATTTGAAAGTTTCTCAGGTTTTCAAATACGAGTCAAGCATAACGCTTCTTTCTTTTCTAATATGTCTAGGAGAGAGTTTCCTCACTCCGGCTACAAAGGTACAAAATGTATGCAATAAAAGTGCAAAAAACTGGATTTTAACGATATAAATAAAAATAATCCTATTCAATTATATTCTCATATAAAATGGTGTAATCTTGCAAGATTGTTCCTTTTTTGCTCTTACCGCCAATATGTACCTTTTCACCAATCTTTTTAATTTGAGTTTCATAGGTTACAACTAATTTCATTTTCTTATCTACTGCATCGGGCGTTATTGCAACATTAAATCCTAATTGTCCTCCTGTTTGAACAGATGGATACATAACGCCATCAAAAGCATAATCTGTCGTAACCACTTCTGTGAATATTGCAGATATAAGATAATTATAATCGAAACCGTCTTCGTTCTTTTTAGAAAATTCTTTGGCAAAATACTTAGCTGAAATGTCTATATCCTTAGCCGCATCAGGATATTTCATTAGAAAATCTTCATATGCTATTTTAAGTTCTCCAAGCAAAGAATTATCTGCATCGTGAAAATAATCTTTATGTATAACAACTAAGAGATGTATATCCTCAATAACTTCCCATTTCCCGAATGTGATTGTTTGTTCTCCGCTTGTTTCCACACCTTCTCTTATTAAGGAAGAACTTTCGCATGCAGAAATAAATCGGGTATCTATAATGTTTTGCTCTTCTGGAACAATACATCCATAAAACATAGTTCGCATAGGCGTACTCGCTCTTTGGCACTGTTTATTATACTGTTGAGGTTTATATGATAAATCTGAAACCGTTTTTAAGTTTCCATCACAACGTGCCCTTGTGATTGTTTTGCCTGGATGTAACGTAAAAATAATAAATCCGACTTTACCAAACTCACGTATCAATTCTCTTATTTCAAAATAAGGGTATTGGCTTAAGTCTAATGCTTCTAAACGGTTTATAATCGTTTGCTTGTCCATAATATATATCTTTTCATAAGATAGAATTTGCGCCAAAGTAAATGCCGTTTAATAGAATGCTATATGGGAACAAAATGGGAACATTCTTAAAAGATAAAAAGGATAAGTCGTTTATTGCCAACTACTTATCCTTTATCCTTGTACCCAGAGCCGGGGTCGAACCGGCACGGGTTGCCCCACTGGTGTTTGAGACCAGCGCGTCTACCGATTCCGCCATCTGGGCTTCTTTTCGGCTGCAAAGATAAATATAAATTCTGAATTGACAAATTTTTAATTGAAAAAACTTAAAATAATTGGTTATACAGACAATAATGCTTATCTTCGTATTCGTAAAACAATCTGTAAATACAATGAGTGTGAATAAAAACAATTATTGTCTTATTTTGGCCGGCGGCAAAGGACGCCGCCTGTGGCCTTGCAGCCGCGAAGACCGTCCTAAGCAGTTCTTGGATTTCTTTTCGACAGGACGCACGCTTCTTCAGCAGACTTACGACCGCATGGCCGGATTTATTCCTTCTGAAAATATTTATATCAGTACAAACCACATCTATCACGACCTGGTGAGGGAGCAGCTGCCCGAGCTGCCCGAGGAGCATATCCTCAGTGAGCCTATCTTCAGGAACACGGCTCCGAGCGTGGCCTGGGCTACATACCGCATCCTGCATAGGGCCGACCGCGACGCGCGTCTCGTGGTGGTGCCGTCGGACCAGGCTGTGTTCAAGGAGGATGTGTTCAAGACTGACGTTATCAACGGTCTCGACTTTGTCGGCAGCCACGACTGCCTGCTGACAATGGGCGTAAGGCCTACGAGACCTGAGCCCGGCTATGGCTACATACAGACGGGCGAGCCTTCTGAGCGCGACGATGTGTTTAAGGTTAAGTCGTTTACGGAGAAGCCCGACCGCGACTTTGCGCGAATGTTCATGGAGAGCGGCGAGTTTTACTGGAACACAGGGCTGTTTCTTTCTAACGTTAATTATCTCTGCGAGTGTCTTAAGCGCATATTCCCTCCTGTGCTGAGAAAGCTTGAGGCTTCGGGGGCTGAATACAGCATGGAGCGCGAGCTTGAGTTTGTCAGGGAGAACTTTCCGTCGTATCCCAACCTGTCGATAGACTACGGCATACTTGAGCACAACGAGAATGTGTATGTGATGATATGCGACTTCGGCTGGGCCGACCTTGGCATGTGGCACTCTATATATGAGAGCATGAGCAAGGGCGAGGGCGACAACGTGGTTATCGGCTCGCGCGTTATAGCCGACGACAGCCGCAACAACATCATTAAGCTGCCTGACGACCACATGGGCATAATAAACGGGCTCGACGGATATATCGTGGCCGAGAAGGGCAACGTGCTGCTTATATGCAAGAAGGAGGATTCGTCAGCGCTTATACGCAAGTATATCAATGAGGTGCAGGTAAAGTATGGCGACGAGTTTATTTAGTCCTGCCGCCTATTATGTATAAAAAGAGTGAGGAGCGCCCGGCTTTGTTTGTGCCTGACGCTCCTCACTCTTTTTTTCTTGTGCCGCCTTCGTGGCTTCATGCTTCTGCCGTATTACTCGCAGAAAGCGGCATATATCTTGTCTGCAGCTTCTTTAAACTCCTGCTCTGTAAGTTTCAGCTTGGGGTTAGAGAAGAGCATGTCTTTCTCTGTCTGCATGGGCACGAGGTGTATGTGTGCGTGTGCCACTTCGAGTCCGAGCACGGCCATGCCCACCTTGCGGCACGGGAAGGCCTTCTTTATAGCCACGGCCACTTTCTTTGCAAACACCATCATTTCGGCTATCTCGTCGTCGTTGAGGTCGAAGAAGTAGTCAACCTCGCGGCGCGGTATCACCAGCGTATGTCCCTTTGCAAGCGGGTTGATGTCGAGAAATGCGTAGAACTTGTCGTTTTCGGCGCATTTGTAGCTGGGTATTTCGCCTGCAGCTATTTTTGAGAAAATATCCATGATGTTATGTTTTTATATTATTGTATGTAAGGTCCTTAGGGCTTATGGATGTCGTGTGTGATGAGGCTTCAGTGTCAGGAGTCTTCGGCTTGCCTGCCTTAAAGCCTCATGACAGCTGTATCTCATGAGCTTTATTCTACGGTAATCTTTTCTATGCGCAGCTTTATGGTTCCGCGTGGTATCTTTATTTCAACCTCGTCGCCTACCTTCTTGTTGAGCAGTCCCTGTGCAATAGGTGTTTTTATCGAGATTTTGCCTTCGCGCAGGTTTGCCTCGCTCTCGCTCACGATGGTGTAGCTCATCTTGGCGTTGTTTGCCAGGTTGGTCATTTCCACTTTTGACAGAATCTGCACGCAGTCTGTGCTCAGGCGCGATGTGTCAACAATTTTGGCTTCAGAGATAGCAAGCTTAATCCTGTTGATCTTGTCTTCAAGATGTGCCTGTGCCTCCTTAGCTGCATCATATTCTGAATTTTCGCTCAGGTCGCCTTTGTCTCTGGCCTCTGCAATTGCCGCTGACGCCTTGGGACGTTCGACACTTTCCAAATGTTTTAGTTCGGCCACTAACTTGTCGTAGCCTTCTTGTGACATGTAAGCCATAATTTATTGGTTTTAAAGATTATTATTATTTTTGGGACAGACAAAACGAAAGATTCCGGCATGTTTCTCAATGTCGGAATCCTTGATCTTGCCTTTCCTTATGTTAATTCATTTTATTCTTGTTGGCAAAGGTAGGCTTTATTTTTCAAATCAACAACTTTTTAGTGCTAAAAATAGTTAGTTCTTGCCTCCAGTCGTGCTAAATTTTGTTCTCTATGCCGTCTCGTCGGCGTGTTTCGGGCGTGGCTCGTGGCGCGCCGCTTCTGTCATGTTTTTATCATGCCGGTCTGTATCTTGTCGTGCTGCAAAGGCCGTCAGATGCTGTGGTACGGGCGGACAGCTTACATATTGTTATCCTTCTGATTGTCAGCGTGTTAGCAGACGTGTTGCAAAACGTGCCCTTTTGCCTTGCAAAACATGGTCTTTTGCATGATGAAAGACCATGTTTCAGAGTCCGAAACGTGGCCTTTTGCAAAACGCCTTGCCGGTGTATGTGCCGGGTGTTGCCGGCTTACGGTTGGCGTGAGCATTCCGTCTGAAAATGTATTTTTATGCTTAAAGTTTACAAAATGTAAGCAGTTTTAGTGGCGCAGACGTGTTGCAGCCCAACTTTTTTGTAACATTTGCGTAATTTTCCTTGTTAAAAATAAATTTTTTCCACTTAAATTTGTAACTTCGCAGCTTGTAAGTATAACCTAAAAATCTTAGCAATGTTGTCAACAGAAGAAAGAAAATCTATTATAGCCCTGATTCACAGTCAGGTTTTGCCGGCAATAGGCTGCACAGAGCCTATAGCCGTAGCTCTTTGTGTGGCAAAGGCCAGAGTGCTGCTCGGGACTCTTCCTGAGAGCATAGACATAGAGCTTAGTGCCAACATCTTGAAAAACGCAATGGGAGTGGGCATACCGGGAACAGGCATGATCGGCCTGCCCATAGCCGTGGCTCTTGGTGCCATAGTAGGCCGTCCGGAGCTTGAGCTCGAAGTGCTGCAGGACAGCAACAAGGAGGCCGTTGAGCGCGGCAAGGCGTATATCGCCGAAGACAGAATACACATAAGCCTGAAGGAGGATGCGCCCGACAAGCTTTATATAGCCGTGAAGTGCAGCGCCGGCGGTCATGAGGCCGAGGCAAGAATCATGCACATGCACACCAACTTCGTTTATCTGCGCAAGGATGCCGACGTGATGCTCGACAATATGGCCCCGAGAGAAGAGGAGGCAAAGCAGGTTGAAGTGGAGCTCACTCTGCGCAAGGTCTACGAGTTTGCCACCGAGACCGACATCGAGGAGCTGAAATTTATCCTCGACGCCAAGCGCATGGACGAGACTGCCGCAGCAGCAGGCCTGCGCGAGAACTACGGCCACACCCTGGGCAAGACCATGTGCAGCCCGCTGGGCAAGGGCATAATGGGCGACAGCATATTCTCAAAGATACTTTCGGCCACAAGCTGCGCCTGCGACGCACGTATGGCCGGCGCCATGGTGCCCGTGATGAGCAACAGCGGCAGCGGCAACCAGGGCATCTGCACCACCATGCCGGTGGTAGTGTTTGCAGCCGAAAACCATAACACTGAAGAAGAAACAATACGCGCCCTCATCATAAGCAACCTTACTGCCATATACATCAAGCAGCATCTGGGCTCACTTTCAGCCCTCTGCGGATGCGTGGTTGCCAGCACGGGCAGCAGCTGCGGTATAACTTACCTTATGGGAGGCAGCTATGAGCAGCTGTCGTATGCCGTGAAGAACATGATAGCCAACCTCACGGGCATGATATGCGACGGCGCTAAGCCAAGCTGCGCGCTAAAGCTTACTACAGGCGTGAGCACGGCAGTGATGAGCGCCATGCTCGCCATACAGAACAAGCATGTAACCTCGGTAGAGGGCATCATCGACGACGACGTAGACCAGAGCATACGCAACCTTACAGAAATAGGCAAGAGAGGCATGGACGAGACAGACCGATTCGTGCTTGATATAATGACACATAAAACCCAGAAAAAATAATGAAACTTTTAAAAACAACATTCCTGACAGCGCTGCTCGCCATGTTCACACTGGCCGTTGCAGCACAGATGCAAGACCCGGTTCACTTTAAGGTGAGCCAGAAAAAAGTGTCGCCCACAGAGCTTGAAGTTATTTTTACAGGGCGGATAGACAAAGGATGGCACGTGTATTCAACCGGACTGCCTGCTGACGGTCCTATTTCTGCCTCTCTGCACACAGAGAAGGCCGAAGGCGTTAAGGCTGCCGGCAAACTCTCACACAGAGGAAAGGAGATAAGCCAGTTTGACAAAATGTTCGGCATGAACCTGCGCTACTTCGAAAACAGCGTTACTTTCGTGCAGAAATTCAAGATTGTCGGCAAGACATACAAAGTAAGCGGATATCTTGAGTATGGCGCATGTAACGACGAAAACTGTATCCCGCCAACACAGGTTGAGTTCGCATTCAACGGCGAAGGACCTGCCGACGCTCCTGAAGCAGAGGAAACTACCGAGGCTGAGGCTACAGACACAACAGCCGCAGCAGCAATGGCAGGAGCCGACTCGCTGCAGACTGACACAGCCGCTGTAAACGCACAGGGCGACCTCTGGAAGCCTGTTATCGACGAACTGCAGAACTTCAACGGCGGCGACACAGGTTCAAGCCGCTCTTGGATATATATCTTCCTGATGGGACTTGTCGGAGGTTTCGTGGCTCTGTTCACTCCTTGCGTATGGCCTATCATACCTATGACCGTAAGCTTCTTCCTGAAGCGTACAAAGGATAAGAAGAAGGGTATACGCGACGCCATAACCTATGGTATCTCTATCATCGTTATCTACCTTGCCCTCGGACTTGCCATCACGGCCATCTTCGGTGCAAGCTCGCTCAACGCGCTGGCCACCAACGCCGTGTTCAACATATTCTTCTGCCTGTTGCTGGTAGTGTTTGCCCTGTCGTTCTTCGGCTGGTTCGAGCTCACTCTGCCTTCATCATGGACAAACAAGGTTGACAACAAGGCATCGTCAACGAGCGGTATGCTGAGCATCTTCCTCATGGCGTTCACGCTTACACTCGTTTCATTCTCATGTACAGGTCCTATCATCGGCTTCCTGCTCGTTGAGGTCAGCACATCTGGCAGCATCGCAGGTCCTGCCATCGGTATGCTCGGCTTCGCCATCGCACTGGCTCTGCCGTTCACACTCTTCGCCCTGTTCCCCACATGGCTAAAGCAGGCTCCTAAGTCAGGCAGCTGGATGAACACCATCAAGATCGTGCTCGGATTCATTGAGCTGGCTTTCGCCCTCAAGTTCTTCTCTGTAGCCGACCTCGCTTACGGTTGGGGACTGCTCGACCGCGAAGTGTTCCTCGCTCTCTGGATCATCATCTTCGGCATGCTCGGCCTCTACCTTATCGGCAAGCTCAAGTTCCCGAGCGACCAGGGCAACACAGACGCAATGCCTGTTCCGTGCATCGTGCTCGGTATGATTTCGCTTGCGTTCACAGTATATCTTATCCCGGGCCTCTGGGGTGCTCCCTGTAAGGCAGTCAGCGCATTTGCTCCTCCTATCAACACTCAGGACTTCAACCTCTATCATAACGAAGTTGAGCCTAAGTATAAGGACTACGAGCAGGGCATGGCAGCAGCTGCAGCTGAGGGCAAGCCTGTTGTTGTTGACTTCACAGGATTCGGATGCGTCAACTGCCGTAAGATGGAGGCAGCCGTATGGACCGATCCTCAGGTAGCCGACAAGCTCAACAACGACTTCATCCTCATCTCACTTTATGTAGACGACAAGCAGCCGCTTGACAAGCCTATCGAGGTGGTTGAGAACGGACGTAAGCGCAAGCTCCGCACCGTAGGCGACAAGTGGAGCTATCTGCAGCGCAGCAAGTTCGGTGCAAATGCACAGCCGTTCTATGTTATTCTCGACAACAAGGGTATGCCTGTTGCAGGTTCTTACAGCTATGACGAGAATATCAGCCATTACACCGACTTCCTCAACACTGGTTTGAAAAACTATAAGAAATAATTGATTTTAATAGGCAGTTTCGTTGATTTATGTCAATAAAACTGCCTATTTGTAAATATTTTATCATATTTAGATATCAATTTGGTTAAAACTTTCATATCTTTGCACTGTGTTTTTCATAGTATTAGATTTAAGGTTAACAAAAGACAGGGACTCAGCGGAGTCCTTTTTTTATGCCCTTACGTCTGCTGATGCGTTTTGTTCCGTGCCTTTTTAGTCCCCGTTTATCAGTTTTTATTTGCAGTGAGCTATATTGCCGCATTGCGGTATGTGTCCTTTCATGTTTCAATATGCCAGCTTTTGCATGCCGTAACGTGTCCTTTTGTCGTGCGAAAGGACAGCTTTTATAAATTAACCGCTTGACGTAAAATTGCCCGTTGTGCCGTATATGCTGTCTTGATTCCGTATAAGCATAGCCGTTCTCATCCGTATTATGTTTTCCGGTCATCTGTACAGCCATTGTCGTCTGTAGTTTGTGCCAGGTCGAAATGCGCACGGATAAGCAGGTGAAAAATGCCGAAAAATGTTTCGGCAAAAACTCATCACTCGTCACATTCCTGTCTATTGCGCTGGTTGTCAATGCGTTATGGGGTGATGAGTTGCCTGCCGGACTCGTCACATTCGGGTTTCTCTGCCGTTGGTGTGACGAGTTGCAGTTTCAACTCGTCACACCGTAACGGCTTGTCCGTCAGAATGTTATGCGCCTGTGTGACGAGTGACGAGTTTCTTCCGAAAATCTTTTTGCGTTGTTTTGCCGTTGACCTTTCCTGAATTTGGTGGTTCTTCCGCAATTTAGTTGAAATAGTCTCTTTGCGTTATGTTGTAAATGTTATAAGATGGTGTTTAGTGAACCAGGCTTCAACTAAATTGCGGAAAAACCAATTTGTTTGACTTCAAGCGGGCTTTTTCCTTCTTTAAGTTTACTTAGGCTTGCCTTTGTGCGCTGCAGATGCACCTATTATTATATAATAATGTTAAAAGACGATAGGCAAAATCCTGGTTATTATGTGCGCCGTTGTTGTCTGGCCGTTGCGTAGGTTCATAAAAAAGATGTTCCTCAGGCCTCACGGTCTAAAGAACATCGGTTAAAACAAGTCTTACTAAACTATTAAAAAACATTTCCTAAATTTATTAACCTCTATATCTTTTTTACGTTCATGTGTTGTTTTTTGTTCTGTATTTGACATTTATTCGTCTCTTGTTCTGCAAAAATATAAATAAATATAAAGATAATGCGCATGCAGTTTGGTTCATAACGGTTCAGAACGTATTAATCGTTT
The DNA here is from genome assembly GCF_057607445.1 of Xylanibacter sp. Classification (NCBI taxonomy): domain Bacteria; kingdom Pseudomonadati; phylum Bacteroidota; class Bacteroidia; order Bacteroidales; family Prevotellaceae; genus Xylanibacter; species Xylanibacter sp. Next base: position 55,942 of record NZ_DBLZAX010000004.1, read on the forward strand.
GTATGTCCGTGTTATGCAGTCGCTGCTTTTGCGCGGTTTTGACTTACAGGTTGTTATTTTGCCTTGGCGTCTGACTGTCCGATTGTAAGTTGCAGAGTTGTCAGTCCGTTGTCCTTTCCTGTTATGTAAGTACACTGCTTGCTGTCGCCGTGTTCTAGTTCCGACACGTACAGCGGTTTGTTCAGATTGAATATAAGTGTCTTGAAAGTGTCGCCTTTGCAGAGTTTGTTGTTTGACGATTCCTCCACGCGGAAGCAGCTGTCGCCTATGTATTCTATCTCGCAAGTGCAGTCGGGAGCCCATCCCAGTTCTATTTTGTCGCCCGTCTTAAGGCTTGCTGTGCGGATCTGTTTTTCCGGCATGGCGTCGCGTTCCATGATGTTTCTACGTCTTAGCGACAAACAGAAGTCATACCAGTCGATGTATCCTATAAAGCGGCTGAGTATTGATAAGGTGGTGTATCGTGTGTTGTGCTTTGCCTCTACGTATCCCCATATTCGCTTTATTGTAGAGATGCTTATCTCTTCTTTCAGTTCCTTTTGTAGTCTCAGCGAAAGTTGATTGAAGTCGGTCGGCGATTTCAACGGCTTACCCATCCTCTTTTCAATTTCAAGTTTAAGGCACTCTATTTCGGTGTATTTTGTATCCATTTAGTTTGTCTTATTGACGTTTAGTGTCTGCAAAAATATTAATTTTTTTATAAAAAAATTGATGCAAAGAATGATTTGAACCAAAATGAACCAATTTTGTTTCCTTATTTTTATTACAAATTGCTTATAGCAGCATCAATTTTATTTTTCATTTATCATCAGGTTGCCGTGCTTTCTTTATTGAAAGCATTTTGCATAAATGTACTTTTTGAGGTTTTATTCCAACTTGTAATGAATATTCTGAATTTTGCTTAACAGATGCTTGATTTATGGGTGTTGTTTCGCCTAATTGTAAGCGCTGTGAATTTATTGGTGAAAAAATGTCGAATTTATTTTGGATAAATGTTCTCAGAAAGAAAGTATTTTTGTATTTTTGCAAACACTTTGCTAAGTATTTAGTTTTTTAGATTAACTTAAAGGCAATTAATTATGGGAAAAGGATTGTATAATGCGGAATACGAGCATGACGCATGCGGCGTGGGCATGGTTGTCAACATACATGGAAACAAGAGCCATGAACTTGTTGACAACGCCCTGAAAGTGCTCGAGAACATGCGACACCGCGGTGCCGAGGGTGCCGACAACAAGACAGGCGACGGAGCCGGAATAATGTTGCAGATACCTCATGAGTTTATTCTCTTGCAGGGAATACCGGTTCCGGAAAAGGGAAAATACGGAACGGGACTCGTCTTCCTGCCTAAGGATGAGGCTCAGCAGCAGGGCATACTGAGCATAATGATTGAGGAGATAGAGCGCGAGGGGCTGTCGCTTATGCACTTGCGCAACGTTCCGACAAATCCCGACTGCCTCGGCGAGACGGCACTGGCTAGCGAGCCTGACATAAAGCAGCTGTTTGTTACCGGCGTTACAGACACCCGTGTGCCTTATTTCGAGCGCACGCTGTATCTTATCCGTAAGCGCATTGAGCGTCGTGTTAAGAACAAAGACTTCTACATCTGCTCGCTGTCGAGCAAGAACATTATATATAAGGGTATGCTGTCGAGCCTCCAGCTGCGTCAGTATTTTCCCGACCTGACAAACAACTACTTTACCAGCGGACTGGCTCTTGTCCATTCTCGCTTTTCTACTAACACATTTCCTACATGGAGCCTGGCTCAGCCGTTCCGCCTGTTGTGTCACAACGGCGAGATAAACACCATACGCGGAAACCGCGGATGGATGCAGGCGCGCGAGAGTGTGCTTAGTTCTGAGGCGCTGGGAAGCATAAAAGACATATCACCGATAATACAGCCGGGCATGAGCGACTCGGCAAGTCTCGACAATGTGTTCGAGTTTTTCGTCATGAGCGGTCTGTCGTTGCCACATGCCATGGCGCTTATGGTGCCCGAGAGCTTCAACGACAAGAACCCTATATCAGAAGACCTGAAAGCCTTCTACGAGTATCACTCAATACTGATGGAGCCGTGGGACGGTCCGGCGGCGCTGCTCTTCAGCGACGGCCGCTATGCCGGCGGAATGCTCGACCGCAACGGCCTGCGTCCGGCACGTTACACAATAACCCGCAACGACATGATGGTTGTGGCGTCAGAGGTGGGCGTCATGGACTTCGAACCGTCTGAGATAGCTGAGAAAGGCCGCCTGCAGCCGGGCAAGATACTGCTCATTGACACGCAGGAAGGCAAAATATATTATGACGGAGAAATAAAGGAGCGTCTGGCAGCAGAACATCCGTACCGCCAGTGGCTGTCGACCAACCGCATACAGCTCGAAAAGCTGAAGAGCGGACGTAAGGTGAGCAACGCCGTTGACAATCTTGTGCGCCGCGAACTTATGTTCGGTTTCGGCGAGGAAGACATCGAAAACACCATAATACCAATGTGTGTCAACGGTCAGGAGCCCACCGCGTCAATGGGCAACGACACGCCTCTTGCGGTGCTGAGCGACCGTCCGCAGGTGTTCTTCGACTACTTCCGCCAGCAGTTTGCACAGGTTACCAACCCCGCCATCGACTCGATACGCGAGAATCTCGTAATGTCGCTGACGGAGTATATCGGCCGTGTGGGCACAGGGGTGCTTATTCCTGACGAGACAAACTGCAAGATGGTGCGTCTGCCTCACCCGATACTTAACAACACCCAGCTCGACATTCTGTGCAACATACGCTACAAAGGCTTCAACACTGTGAAGCTGCCGATACTCTTCGAGTGCGCAAAGGGAGAAGACGGACTGCGCGAGGCTCTCGACAGTCTGTGCAAGCAGGCAGAGCGCAGCGTTGACGACGGCTACAACTATATCATACTTACCGACCGCGACATCGACGAGACTCATGCTGCCATACCGTCGCTGCTGGCTGTGAGTGCCGTTCACCACTATCTGATATCAGTGGGCAAGCGCGTTCAGACGGCACTTATCGTTGAGAGCGGAGAGATACGCGAGACCATGCACGCAGCCCTGCTGCTCGGCTACGGAGCTTCGGCTCTGTGCCCGTACATGACGTTCGCCATACTCGACGATCTCGTTAAGCGCGGCAAGGTGCAGGAAAACTATGAGACGGCTGAAGCCAACTATATCAAGGCCGTGAAGAAAGCCCTGCTCAAGATAATGGCTAAGATGGGCATATCCACAATCCGTTCATACCGCGGAGCAAAGATATTTGAGAGCATCGGACTGTCGGAGAGTCTGCTGAAGACATATTTCGGCACGGAGACATCAACCATAGGAGGCATCGGACTTGAGACTATCGCGCGCGACGCCATAGCCATGCACGACGCCGGATTCGCAAAGACGGTATGCACCGACTTCCTGCCCAACCACGGACTTTTCCACTATCGCAAGGACGGAATAAAGCATGCGTGGAACCCTGAGACCATATCAACCCTTCAGCTTGCCACGCGCATGGGCAGCTATAAGAAATATAAAGAGTTTACGCGTCTTGTAGATGAGAAAGATGCGCCTATATTCATACGCGACTTCCTCGACTTCAAACGCAATCCGATTGACATAGACAAGGTGGAGCCTGTAGAGAGCATCGTCAAGCATTTTGTAGTAGGCGCCATGAGTTTCGGTGCGTTGAGCCGCGAGGCACACGAGGCCATAGCTCTGGCTATGAACAAGCTCGGCGCACGTTCTAACACGGGCGAGGGCGGCGAGGACAACGAGCGCTTCCACTCAACATACGACGGGATTTCGCTGTCGAGCAAGACCAAGCAGATAGCTTCAGGCCGTTTCGGCGTAACAACCGAATATCTTGTCAATGCAGAAGAACTTCAGATAAAGGTGGCACAAGGCGCAAAGCCCGGAGAAGGCGGACAGTTGCCCGGATTTAAGGTGAACGAGATTATAGCCAAGACACGCCACTCCATACCCGGCATATCGCTTATCTCGCCTCCGCCTCACCACGACATCTATTCTATTGAGGACCTTGCGCAGCTGATATTCGACCTCAAGAACGTCAACCCCAAGGCAGCCATAAGCGTGAAGCTCGTTGCCGAGAGCGGCGTTGGTACCATTGCAGCCGGCGTAGCCAAGGCAAAGGCCGACCTGATAGTAATCTCCGGTGCCGAGGGCGGCACGGGAGCATCGCCTGCATCGAGCATGCGTTTTGCCGGAATATCGCCCGAGATAGGCATAAGCGAGACGCAGCAGACGCTCGTAAAGAACGGACTGCGCGGTCAGGTGCGCCTGCAGGTGGACGGACAGCTCAAAACCGGGCGCGACGTTGTGCTCATGGCGCTGCTCGGTGCCGAGGAGTTCGGCTTTGGAACGCTGGCACTCATCGTGCTCGGATGCGTCATGATGCGCAAGTGCAACCTCAACACGTGTCCGCTCGGCGTAACCACACAGAACCCCGAACTGCGCAAGAACTTCATCGGAAAATATGAATATCTTGTAAACTATTTCACCTTCCTTGCCCGCGAGGTGCGCGAGTATCTGGCCGAAATGGGATACACAAGGCTCGACGACATAGTAGGACACACCGAACTGATTGTCAGGAAAGAAACCGAGAAGGGCAGCAAGCCGTCTATGCTCGACTTCACACGTCTGCTCAACCGTGAGAGCGGCAACTGCTCGCTGTATCACACCACGGCCCAGATTCACGACCTCGGCAACATACTCGACCGTCAGATAATACGCTCGGCGCAGAAAGCCATAGAGGAAAAAGAAGATGTAAACCTCGATTACGCCATAAAGAACACCGACCGCGCCGTGGGAACGATGCTCAGCGGAATGATTGCCGGGAAGTACGGATACGACGGACTGCCCGACTCAACCATCAACATAAAGTTTAAGGGCAGCGCCGGACAGAGCTTCGGAGCATTCCTCGTAAGCGGCGTAAGCTTCAAGCTCGAGGGCGAGACCAACGACTATTTTGCCAAGGGACTCAGCGGCGGGCGCATAGCCATACTGCCGCCTGTGCGCAGCAACTTTGAGGCTGAGGACAACATAATTGCCGGCAATACGGGCTTATACGGTGCAACAAGCGGCGAATTATATATAAACGGAAAGGTAGGAGAGCGCTTCGCAGTGAGAAACTCGGGTGCGATAGCCGTTATCGAGGGCGCCGGCGACCACTGCTGTGAGTATATGACGGGCGGTCGCGTGGTAGTGTTGGGCGAGACCGGACGCAACTTTGCTGCCGGTATGAGCGGTGGAGTGGCATATGTGTGGGACAAGAACCACAACTTCGACTACTTCTGCAATATGGACATGGTGGAAATCAACCTTGTTGACGAAAGCAACTACCGCAAGGAACTGCACGAACTGATACGCCAGCATTATCTCTACACCGGCTCTAAGCTGGCACGCACCATGCTCGACGACTGGAACCGCTATGTTGAAGATTTCGTGCAGGTGGTGCCAATAGAATACAAGCGCGTGCTGCAGGAAGAGCAGGTAAGAAAGCTCCAGCAGAAGATTGCCGACATGCAGAGAGACTATTAATTCTAAGTGAAGAACAGGCGCAGGGCGCAATGAAAAATTAAAAATGAAAAGTGAAAAATCCAAATGTTGATTAAGTGAAGAGTGAAGAACGAGAGTGAAAAATCCAAATGCATAGTGGTGATAAGAAGCAGCAAGGCTATTGACTTTAACTCCTTTAACTACTTTAACTCCTTTAACTACTAAAGAATAATGCATTTGTCTTTTTCGCTGCGCCCAAGGATATTTCTCCTTAACTTCTTGCCTCCTACAAAATAATTTCAAAAGAATTTATAATATAACAGACATGGGAAATCCAAAAGCATTTTTGACTATACACCGCAAGGAAGCGGGACACAGGCCGGTGCACGACCGTATACATGACTTTGGCGAGGTGGAGCAGACGCTCAACTCTAACGACCGCCGCATGCAGGCGTCGCGCTGTATGGACTGCGGAGTGCCCTTCTGCCATTGGGCTTGCCCGCTGGGCAACAAACCGCCTGAGTGGAACGACGCTCTGTATAAAGGCGACTGGGAGCTGGCTTACAGGCTGCTCAACTCTACCAACGACTTTCCAGAGTTCACAGGGCGCATCTGTCCGGCTCTCTGCGAGAAGGCTTGCGTGCTCAATCTTGTGGAGCATGAGCCTACAACCAACCGCGAGAATGAGGCTGCGATAACCGAACACGCCTTTGAGGAGAACTATGTGCGCATACATCATCCGGAGCGCAACGGCAAGAAGGTGGCTGTGATAGGAGCCGGACCTGCCGGACTGGTGGCTGCCAACCGCCTTAACCTGAAGGGCTATATGGTTACGGTGTTCGACAAGAACGAGGACGCCGGCGGACTGCTGCGCTACGGCATACCTAACTTTAAGCTCAACAAGGCCGTGATAGACCGTCGCATAGACGTGCTGATGCAGGAGGGAATAACCTTTAAATATAATCAGGACATCGACGTTAGCAAGCTGCCCGAAGGCTTCGACGCCTACGTGATAGCCACGGGAACGCCTACGGCGCGCGACCTTGCCATACCGGGCCGAGAGCTTAAAGGCGTGTATTTTGCGCTCGACATGCTTGCACAGCAGAATCGTGTGCTCGCCGGATGCGAATATACTAAAGACCAACTGGTAAGCGCCAAGGGCAAAGACGTGCTCGTGATAGGCGGCGGCGACACGGGAAGCGACTGCATAGGCACGGCTCATCGCCAGGGATGCAAGAGCGTAACGCAGATAGAGATTATGCCTAAGCCCGCGGAAGGTCCCGACGACCCTGCCAACCCATGGCCCAACTGGCCGCGCACGCTGAAGACAACCACCTCGCACGAGGAAGGCTGCACAAGGCGCTGGAACATCAATTCGCTGAAGTTTATCGGCAAGGATGGCAAACTGACGGGTGTTGAGGTGCAGGAAATAACATGGAAACCCAATCCCGAAGGCGGCCGCCCGATAATGGAGGCCGTGGGCAGTCCGGAGGTTATTAAGGCCGACATGGTGCTGCTGGCGATGGGATTTCTGAAGCCCGAGTTGCCCGAGCTTGCTCCAAATGTGTTTGTTGCAGGTGATGTTGTCAGCGGTCCGTCGCTCGTTGTAAGGGCGATGGCAAGCGGACGCGACGCTGCCGAGAAAGTAGATAAATTTTTCCACTAACATTTTTTACATTCCTTTTTTTCTGTGAAGGGTCGGGGCAGATGTTGCTCCGGCCCTCGCTTTTTTATGCTGTCGGGCGCCATGTTCGTGCCGACTTTTGCTTGTTTTGTAATATCTTGATAATCAATGGTTTAGCAACACTCTTCCAAAAGATGCCCTTTTAGCTTGCAAAAGGCCGTCTTTTAGGCTGTAAAAGGGCACCTTTTGCAATGCGAAACGTGGCCTTTTGCACGGCCGTCAGTCTTGCCCTGATTTCCGCATGCATTCCGTGCGTCTTTTCAGTGCTGCTCCGCCCTTGGGCTGCCCGCCGTTCTCCTTGCTGCCGAAATATGCCGTAAGGCGGTGCGCCCGGTGCCGGCAGGATAATAATTTCCGGCCTTTTTTATATAAATTTGCGCTTAATATATACGTATTATTTATTTTTCTGTATATTTGCCGCAATGAAAGGAACAATAATCAAAATAATGGCAATGGCCCTTGTGGCCGTGACCCTGCTGTCGTGCGGCGGCAGGCATGGCGGCGATGCGGTGCGCTCGGTCTACTACTGGAGCACCACTCTGCGCATGGACAGCGTTAAGGAGCAGTTTATGCGCGAGCATAACGTCCGTCGCATGTACATCAGATACTTCGATGTCGTTGAGGACGAGAGCGGCCGCCCCGTGCCCAACGCCACGCTGCGCTTTGTTACGGCAGTGCCTAAAGGCATCGAAGTGGTGCCCGTGGTATATATCGTGAACAGCTGCATGCGCCGCGACATAAGCGGTCTGGCAGAGAAGATATACAGGCGCGTGCGCCAGATGAACGAGACCAACGACGTGGCCGGCGTGAAGGAGATACAGATAGACTGCGACTGGACCATGCGCACGCGCACGGCTTATTACAGATTTCTGAAGCAGCTGCGCGACATGGCCGGCAAGGACGGCATACGGCTGTCGGCCACAATACGCCTTCACCAACTATCGCAGCCGGCTCCGCCCGTTGACCGCGGCGTGCTGATGATGTATAACACGGGCGACTTCACTGACCTTGAGTGTAGCAAGCCCATACTCGACATGGACGATGCTGCGCCCTATATGTCGAGTCTTGCCTCATACAATCTGCCGCTCGCGTCGGCCTATCCGCTGTTCAGCTGGCGCATACTTTTCCGCGGCAGCCGCTACGTTGGCATAATGCATGCCGACGACGACCTGCCAGTGCTGGCCGGCGACAGCATAGTAGAGCGCCGCGTTGAGCTTGACGACATAATGAGAGCCAAGGACGCCGTGAGCCGCAAGCGCGCCGACGCCAACGGCGAGATACTGCTTTTCGACATGAGTAACCAGAATATAACCCGATTTAAACCGGAAGATTATGAAAAAATTTATCTTCGTTAGCCTCTTTGCCCTCGCGTTGTGTGCCGACGCATGGGCCTGCATAAGCGAGGCTCCCACGCACAACAATTACATGTTCAGCGTGTTCAGGCGCGAGAGTATGGACTCGCCGTTCCGCGAAGACATCAATGCCTACTGGAAAAGATATGCCGGCGACATGTCTGATACAAGTACGGACTATTACAGGTGGAACCGCGACAAGATTGATGCGGCGGCACGCAGCCGCGGCGATGTGCTGATGCAGCGCTACATGAAGCTGCTCGACAGCTATCTGCAGGTGTGCGACGAGGTTAGCTACGACTCGTGGGACTATCCCACCAAGGAGCAGCTGACAAAGCGAAAGTCTACCTTGAACTCGATACGCAACAGCGCCACGATGGCCATGAAGACCGGACTGCGTGAGCTAAACGCGCTGATGGTGATGCGCGCAAACATGATGCTGGGCTACGACCAGGCCAACATATCCTTCTGGAACTCAACGGCACAGAACCTGCCGAAGGGAGTATGGCGCGAGGTTGCACGCAATATATATGCCCGCGCGCTGCTCAACACGGGCAAGCGCATCGAGGCATGCAACATATACGCCGAGCAGGGCGACATGCAGAGCATCAAGTGGAGCATGCGCAACTACCGCAACCTGGCAGGAATACAGAAGATATATCTCGACGACCCAAACTCGCCCACGCTGATATATCTCGTTCAGGACTTTGTAAACAACGTGCAGGAGACGCTCGACCAGGCCACAGGCACCGGCACGGACGAAGACTGGATTAAGACCATCGACGCCCGCGTGGTGTATAAGGCAGACGCAATGCGCTTCGTAGACTTTGCCAACAACGTGGTGAGAAGCGGCAAGAACGAGTATCCATGCCTGTGGAAGTCGGCCATAGGCATGATATATTATCTCTTCGGAATGTCGGAAGAGGCCGTTGCCGAGCTCGACGAGGCCATGGCTATGGACGGCACGCCCCGCATGAAGGACAACGCACGCTGCATACGCCTGCTGGCTTCAACGGGCTGTAACATGTTCAGTCCGTCTTATTCGGCATATCTGCTGAAGGAGATGCAGCGGCTCGACGAGCTTATCAGGGATGAGCGCGGCACGTCGGACATATATCCGAACCATTACACCGACGTAAAGGAGCGCGTGGTCTACAATGCACTTGTGCCCAAATGTATGGCCACTGGCCGCGTGAACATGGCTCTGGCTCTGCTCGGAATGATGGAGGAGAATGAGCGGGATTTCTATACGAAGGGACGCCACTCGCAGCCTGATTATGTGATTGAGGGCGATTATGCATGGAACTCTGACTATTCGCCGTGGAACGAATATTTTGCTGTCATGGACACAATCAGCGCCGACGTCCTGGCCGGTTACCTCAAGTATATCAGCATGGAGCAGTCAGACCCGTTTGAGCAGTATGTCGTTTCGCAAGTATATCCCAACAAAAACTATTACAACGACCTCATCGGCACAAGGTATATGGCCGAAGGCCGCTTTGCCGACGCCCTGCCTTATCTCGAGAAAGTGTCGCTCGGCTTCCTGTCGCAGCAGAACATCAGCTGGTATATGGCCAACCGAAAATATAGCCTTCCGCGCTGGTTCAACCGTCAGTTGCCTAACATGCCCGACACCGACGGCCCCGGAAAGGGTGAGCCTAAAGAGAATATGAAGCTAAAATATTGCAAGGACATGCTGCAGCTGCAGGCCAATTACGACCTTGCACGCGAGGGAAAGCAGAAGGATATGCGTGCCTATGAGCTTGCCGTGATGCATTATCAGGCTTCGTGCTACGGCGACTGCTGGTTCCTTACGCATTACGGCCACAGCATTTACGACAGCACCCGCAACGGCGAATTCGACTTTGCGCGCAAGACCGTAGAGTATCTCAACAAGTGTGTTGTGTCTTCCGACCTCAACATGCGCTACAAGGCGCTCTATGCGCTGGCCTTTGTCGACAAGGATCCGTGGTTTGATGTCAAATACGACAGCGACTATAACCCTGTTTACATCCCGCGTCCTGCCTCAAGTCAGTATAAGGCAATGACAGCGCTGTATAGCTTTGCAAGGCAGCATCCGCAGTATGTCGACGGTTATACCACGCGCTGCGATATGCTGAAAGCCTTTGCCCGTGTGTCTGGACAGTAGTGGGCCTGCGTGCCGCCGACGCCGTTCAGTGTGCGGCATAATGTGAAAGTATAGTCAAAGCTGCAAGTTTTTTTATTCGCTGATGCAAGGTTTTGTAAATAAAAACGTTTAATATGTAGACAAAATCTTAAATGTTGCGGATATGAAAACTTGCAGCTTTATTAATTTCTTTTGGCTGATGGCATGTGTGCTTTGCCTCGTGTCGTGCGATGAGGAGAACGACTTTATCTCAGGACCTACCGCGAGCAGCACTATGATAAGCGGTGTGGCACGCACTGCCGACGGGACGCCGCTTGCCGGAGTTAAGGTGAGTGTGGATTATAATGAGTCGGTGTGGCTCGGTCAGCAGACGACACGCCACAAGGCAGAAGGCATTACCGACAAGGACGGCAACTATCGGCTGTATTTTGAGTTGCGTGACGACGAGCTGCAGGACAACGGCAACGACGCGTCGGCGTCGCGAAACTTCTACCTAATTTTCGACCTTTCTTCGCTCTCAGAAGAAAAATACATCATGCCGAAAGACATAAAGGCCGACAACAAAGATCAGAAGTTGCGCTTCTATTATGACAATCTTCACTTCGAAAGAGGCAAGTTCTACAGCCATAACCTTTACGTTCCGCTAAAGCGCTGGATAGATGTAACCGTTGTCAGCGACGGCAAGATAGACGCTAATGACAAGTTTGTCGTGTCTAATCTGATAAACTACGGTGGCGACGAGCTGCCCTTCAACTCCTATTATCGCGACGGCCGTGTGCTAATGGACTATCCCATAACGATGACGTCAGACAGGGAACAGACGTTCAGGGTGCCGTGTGCGCTCAACGACTCAAATATGATTTACATCGGCTGCATGAAGGGTGGAGTAGGCTCTTACGATGCCGTTACGCCGGTTAAGAAAGTCTTTGTAACCGAAAGCGAGCCGCAGTCGGTAAGGCTTGAAATTGGTGCTGCAGAATGAAAACGGCGATTAGGCAGAATTAAATATAAAAGACACTGAAATATAAGGCGGCTGTTACAGCCGCAGACGCATGTATCTGAAAATCAATCTGTTTTTAGTTTGGGTTCCGGCTTTTGGCAAGTCGGAACCTAATTGTTTTCATTCGGCTGTTGCTTATCGGCGTTGCCTGTGCCGTTCATGCAGCAGGCGAAGTTGGCAGAGTATGCCCTCCCGATAGGAATGGTGTTGTTGCCGGCCAGCGTTATGTCGTTTTTGGTGAAGCTTATTATTGCCGTCTTGTTGACTATAAACGACTTATGAACCCTTATGAAGGTGCTTTCAGGCAGAATCTCCTCAATGTTTTTCATGCTCATCTGCGTCATTACGGGGCGCTCGTGGTTAAGATGTATCTTGATGTAGTTGTTCAGCGCCTCGATGAACGAGATGTCGGCATAGCTTATCTTGATGTTCTTATATTCAGACTTCACTATTAAGAAGTCTTCCTCTGCATGGCGTGCCCTTTCCTGAAGGTCCTTTTGCCTTATGGCCTTTGACACCGCAACCTCGAATCTGTTGAACGAAAACGGCTTGTGAAGAAAGTCGATGGCGTTGAGCTCAAAGCCGTCGAGGGCAAACTGGGCGTATGCCGTGGTGAATATGAACATCACGTCCGACGAAATGATACGTGCAAGTTCGAGTCCGTTCATGCCCTTCATCTCGATGTCGATGAACACTATGTCGGGCTTGCTGCGCCTTATCTCTTCGAGCGCCTTGAGCGGGTTGGTGAATGTTTCAACGCTTATGTTGCCCATTCTCCGGGCAAACTCGCTGATTATGTTGAGAGCTATCGGCTCGTCGTCAATGGCAATACATCTCATTGTTCCTGTCGTCGTTGTATGTGGTTAGTTTATTAAGGTTATGCTCAGCAGCACGGTGTAGAGTCCGTCAGCGTCGTTTATCTCGAGCTTGTGGCGCTTGGGATAGGCCAGTTCGAGCCGCTTGCGGCAGTTGCTTATGCCTATGCCGGCAGAGTGGCCGCGCCGGTCTGTCGGCTTCTGGTTCTGCGTAGAGAAGAACAGCGTGCCGTCTTCAATCCTTATGACGATATACACCTGGCGGTCGTCGGTAGACGACAGACCGTATTTTATGGCGTTCTCTACGAAGGTTATAAGCAGCATGGGCACTATCTGCAGTCCCTGCCGCTTGTTGTCGTTATAGTAAGACAGCTGTATGCTGTCTTTGTTTTCGGTGCGGTATTTCTGTATCTCGATATACTGTCGTATGTAGTCGATCTCCTCTTCAACGGGTATGGCCTCTTTCGTCGGGTTGGTGTACATGTATTTCATCAGGCAGATAAACTGCATGAAGGCTGTCTCCACCTGCTGCGACTTCATCACAATCATGCCGTAGAGAGTGTTGAGCGTGTTGAAAAGAAAGTGAGGATTAATCTGTGCCTTGTATAGGGCAAGCTCCGCTTTCTTCTTCTCAGTCTCGAGGTCGTGGCTGCGCACTATCTGCCTGATAAGTTCGGTGAGCAGGCCCACGGCCGTGCTGAAGGTGATGGTTGCGACATACAGGAACCACACTGCCTGCTGATGAAGCCTTGCCCTGGCCACAGTCCTTACGCGGCGTGGACGCACCGGCCTGTGCGGAAAGTCCATCTGATACTGCGATATGAGCCACGTAATCAATATTGTGGCAAGAATCAGGATAAGAGCTATAATCACCTTGCGGCGCGTCTGGAAGAACATGGGCACCGTGATATAGCGGTTGAAGAAATAAACGGCATAGAGCCAGCACGCCAGTATGCAGACAAACGTCAGGTTGTTGGCTATCCATCGCTCTATGGGAAGCAGGAAGCACAATGCCGGCAACAGCACGCAGGCAAAGAGAAGGTCGGTTATCAGAGGTATCTTTCTTAGCATAAATTATCGTTATTGCGTTACTAAATCTTTCCCGTTGCAAAGATAGTGTAAATATTCTGTAACGTGAAAAATGAGCCATGCCGTTTACCCTCACTTATATGTCGTTTACCCTTACACGGCGAATTTGTGTTGCAGAAAACCCCGTTTTAACAATATCTTTGCAACATAAACCGCTAAAATGATATGAAAATGAACGAGAAAAGAACCCCTGGATTTATAGTCAGACTGCTGATGCTTCTGATGATATGCTGCTCGGCGGCGGCCGGTGCAATGGCCCAGACCGTTGTCAGCGGAAAGATTACTGACAAGTCGACGTCCGACCCGTTGCCTGGAGCAACGGTGTCGATAACGCCAAACGGCGGCAAAACCCGTCTTGGCGTGTCGGACATGGACGGAAAATACAGAATAGACAATCTTGCAGCAGGACAATACCGCATAAAGGTGAGCTACATGGGCTACAAGACGTATGAGAAGAGCGTCAGCCTGGGCAGCAGTGACAACAAGGTGATGAACATAAGTCTGACCGAGGACGCCACCATGCTCGAAAACCTTTCGGTAGAGGGAAGGGCAACACGTGCGCAGCAGGCAGGCGACACGCTGTCGTATAACGCGTCGGCATTTAAAGTGTTAGACGGAAGCACCGCCGAAGAGCTGTTGGCAAAGATGCCCGGCATTGTGGTAGAAGGCGGCGAGGTGCAGGCCCAGGGCGAGAGCGTAAGCAAGGTGATGGTGGACGGCAAGGAGTTTTTCGACGGCGACGTAAACCTTGCGCTGAAGAATCTTCCGGCCGACATAATAGCCAGCATAGAGGTGTTCGACAAGAAAAGCGACCAGGCCGAGTTTACCGGATTTGACGACGGAGAGGAGATAAAGACGATAAACATCGTTACAAAGAGCGGCTACAAGGAAGGAGTGTTTGGCAAGGTGTACGGCGGATACGGCACGGACAACCGCTATAACGCCGGCGGAAACATCAACATATTTGACGAGTCGCAGAGGCTGTCAATACTCGGAATGAGCAACAACGTCAACCAGCAGAACTTCTCGCAGGAAGACCTGTCGGGAGTTATGTCGGCGCAAAGCTCAAAGCGCGGGGGCAGGCGCGGCGGAGGCCGACGCGGCAGCACGGACAACTTCATGGTGGGCTCGCTCGGCGGTGTGACCAAGACCAACGGCATAGGCCTGAACTATGTGAACGAATGGAACGACAAGCTGAAGCTTACGTCGAGCTACTTCTTCAACCAGTCGTCTAACGACTATCAGGAAAAACTGCAACGCGAGTATTTCGAGTCGGCACTGCCGGGCATGTCGTACATGCAGGACAGCGAGTCGGACATGACCAACTGGAACCACCGCGTGAACATGAACCTCGAATATAAGATAGATGCCGACAACACCCTGCAGCTGCGCCCTAAGTTCAGCTATCAGAGCAGCAACACGCTGAGCAGCTATCTGGGCGAAAACCTCCTGTACGGCGAGCAGCAGAGCAGCATAGGCAGCAGCTCGGAGAGCGACGTGAAATCGTACAGCGCCGGACTTAACGCCACCTACCGTCACCGCTTCAACAAGCAGGGACGCACGCTGTCGCTCTCTGTGAACGGACAGATAACCGACAAGCGCAGCGACACCTACACTGACTATAAGGAAAGCAAGACCGAGGAAGGCACGACAACCGCCACGGAATATTCGCAGCGCAAGGACAACGACGAGAAGCAGACATCGCTGCGCACCAACCTGATGTATACGGAGCCGATAGTGGACAACGTGCAGCTGAGCGCCAACTATAAGTTCTCTTACAGCAACAGCGACGCCGACAAGAAGACGTTTGAGAGCGACGGCATGACCGACCTGGGCGAACAGCTCATTGACCAGATGTCGAGCGTGTATCAGACCGACTATCTTACGCATGCTGCCGGACTGGGCCTGAGATGGAATCTCGACAGATGGCGCTTCACGCTCGGTGCCGACTTCCAGTGGGCTTCGCTCGACGGCGAACAGTCGTATCCCGTTGCCGACAACATATCGCACAACTATTTCTCTGTGCTGCCGTCGGCCATGATACGCTACTCGCTCAACCGCAACAACTCGTTCATGCTGCGCTACCGCAGCAGTTCTACGTCGCCCACGCTGCAGCAGCTGCAGTCGGTTGTCGACAACACCAATCCGCTGTTCCTCTCTACCGGAAACCCGCTGCTCGACCAGCAGATTAACCATACGCTCAACCTGAGATATATGCTCACAACAATGTCGGGACAGACCTTCATAGCCATGCTCGGCGCCACGCTGCGCAACGGATATGTGGCTGACAGCACCTTCGTGGCAACAGAAGACATCACGCTGCCCGGCGGAATAGAGATGGACAAGGGCGCACAGCTTACACGCCC
This sequence comes from Xylanibacter sp., assembly GCF_057607445.1. Classification (NCBI taxonomy): domain Bacteria; kingdom Pseudomonadati; phylum Bacteroidota; class Bacteroidia; order Bacteroidales; family Prevotellaceae; genus Xylanibacter; species Xylanibacter sp. The sequence goes on from NZ_DBLZAX010000004.1 coordinate 71,886, forward strand.
TGTGAACCTCGACGGATACTACAGTCTGCAGGCCATGCTGACATACGGATTCCCGCTCGACCTGATACGCAGCAACGTCAACCTGAGCCTTGCCGGCAACTATGCCAGCGTGCCGACGATATTCAACGGCGTGAAAAGCAATACGCGCGAACTGACGTTTGTGCCAAAGGTGGTGATAGGCAGCAACATCAGCGACAAGCTCGACTTCACGCTGTCGTATTCAGCCTCGATAAACAAGGCCCTCAGTTCTGTTGCCGACCTGAACACGAGCAACTATGTTACGCACATAGCACAGGCACGCGTGGGCTGGACCTTCTGGGCCGGACTGACTCTGCGCAGCACGCTGACCTATACGGGCTACAGCGGCCTGAGCGCCGACACGGAAGACTATTTCCTGTGGAACGCGTCGCTCGGCAAGAAGTTCCTGAAGAACAATGCAGCCGAGATAAGGCTCGATGTGTATGACATACTGGGACAGAGCCAGTCGTTCAGACAGTCGGTAGGCAGCAACTACTACGACTATCTTACGGCCAACGTGCTGCAGCCCTATGCCATGGTGAGCTTTGTCTATACGATAAGATAGGCCGTCTGAGGCCGCGATGACATCAGCGTATGCCGTCGTAAAAAGACATTAAATTAGGTTTTAGTTGTTTGTAAATCAATGCCGGGCGGCTGTCGGCCTGCCTTTCCTAAGGCGCAGCATGATGCGGCAGGGCGGGGCAGACTGACATACGGCGGCAGAGAAATGCAGACATAAGGAGCAAAACCTATAACGCAATATGGCAAAACTTTTACGGCCAAAGGGCTGTTTGAGATTAAATTAAACATCTAAAAAACGAGAACTCATGAAGAAACTATTATTACTGATGGCCCTGACGGCCATGTTCGGCATCAGCGCCGACGCACAGAAAAGGGGCGGGCAGAAGCTTACGCCTGAACAGAGAGTGGAGAAACGCATGGAACAGCTCGACAGCAAGCTGAAGCTAAGCGACGAGCAGAAGCAGAACATAAAGTCGCTCTACACCGACTTCTTCAGTCAGGACATAAGCCGCGAGGAGCGCAGGAGCAAGATGGAGGAGCTTAACACGAAGATAAGCAATCTGCTTGACGACAGCCAGAAAAAGACTTTCAGCGAGATGAACAGCCGGAAGGCCGGCAGAAAGCGCTAAGCACGCATGCCTTACAGCCGCCATGCAGAGGCATTATGCCGTGGCGGCCTTGACTTCTGATTATTAAGATGCTTGTATATGAATGTGCCTGACGGGATGGTTTATCGTGTCTTTTTTGTTAATCCCGGTCGGGTACATTCTTTTTTTCTCGGCCATTTTTATATGTAACAGTTTCCGCGGTTTTGCTTTCACATTGATTTTGCCTGACGCTCTCATACTGAGATATTTGAAAAATTAAAATATTTGACCGTAAAAACGTGCCGTTTTCGTGTGCAAGCGCAAGTGTCAGATGCATAGCGTGTTACATCGTTATGCGTAGATGTGTGCAAAGATTTTTGTCCTGATTGGGACAAAAAAGCTATTATTTCAATGAAAAAACAGGGTCGTTTGAGGTGCAAAAGTGGCCCGGTTTTGAGTAAAAAGTTGCCGGTTAATTTTTCAAAAGCATACCTTTTGCATATAAATGTAAATATACTTTACCGCAGCTACCTGTTTTCCGCTTCTGCTTTTTCTATTTCAGCAGAAAATCCTGACATTTTTGTGATGACACATTGCCGCATGAAAGCAGCAGGCAGCTTACATGCTGTCAGAAGCCGATGCCGTTTGTCGGCTGTGCCTTTCCGGCATTTTATGTGTCCGTGCCGTATGGGCGTAATATATAAAAAACATGGATTTGGTTTTATTCTGCCGTTATTTATGGTATATAGTTATGGGCCGAAGCATTCGGCTGTGGCAGATTCATTAAGCATATTTGTGTGCATGCAGATAAAAAAGAAAAATGCCAAGCGGTTTATTATCAACCACTTGGCATTTTTTCTTGTTTCGTTATATTCAAGGCGTTTTATTTTAATTCGCGTCAGAATAAAGTTAAGATCATGTGCAGAGCGCAGGCGAAGTTCTGCGTCAGCTGATTAAGATACAGGAGTGGAAAGATATGTGCAAAGTGGTTTATAATAATCCACAAGGCATATGGCTTTAACTCCTTTAACTGCTCTGACTTCTTTAACTCCTAATCAATATTATTACATGTATCCCAGCCATCTGAGAATGTCGTTCAGGTTGGCCACAACCATCAGCAGAATCAGTATGCCGAAGCCTACATATTCAGCCCTTATAAGGAAGTTCTCGCTCGGCTTGCGGCGCGTAATCATCTCGTAAAGCAGGAAGAGCACGTGGCCGCCGTCGAGGGCAGGGATAGGCAGGATGTTCATAAACGCAAGGATGATGCTGAGGAATGCAGTCATGCGCCAGAACATCATCCAGTCCCATGTCGGCGGGAACAGGCTGCCGATAGATCCGAAGCCGCCCAGCGACTTGGCGCCGTCGGCTGTAAACACATATTTCATGTCGTCTACATATCCGCGGAGCACGCCGATACCGTATTTTATTCCGGCAGGGAAGCTCTCAAAGAAGCCGTATTCTACGGTTTCGGGCTTGTAGTATGTAGCCAGATATGTGCGGCCTATGCCTAACGTAAGGTCAGGGTTGAGCACCATTTTCATCGTGTCGCGCTTTTCGGGCGAGGCCTTATGGCAGAACACCACCGTGGTTGTGCGCACCTTTATGCTGTCTTTTGTGGTCTTGGCCACGCTGAGCATGTCGCTCATTACGGCCATCTGGTCGTCAAACTCGTTCCATGAGTCAATGCTCTTGCCGCCTATCGCCAGCAGCTTGTCGCCCTTCATCATGCCGGCCTTTGCTGCCGGAGAGTTTGGCATCACGCTGTCTATGTCGGCCGGGATGAACGGCTTTACAAACACGGGCTGCTCCTTGAGCATGGTCAGCAGGCTCATGTCTTCGGGCATGGTGAGCTGTATCTCCTTGCCCTGGCGCATCACGGTTACGGTCTGCGCGTTGGCTATGTCGCGGTACATGTCGACGTCAAACTTTGTCAGCGTGTTCTCGTTGGTTCGCAGCAGCACGTCGCCGTCCTTGAAGCCTATCTTCTTGGCAGCGTCGTTAAACTTCATACCCATCGTCATCTTGTCCAGACGGTAGTAAGAGTCGCCCCATGTGTAGAGCACCATCGAATAGATAAACAGCGCAAGCAGGAAGTTTACGAGCACTCCGCCCACCATTATCAGCAGTCGCTGCCATGCCGGCTTGGAGCGGAACTCCCACGGCTGCGCCGGCTGCTTCATCTGTTCGGTGTCGAACGACTCGTCTATCATGCCCGAAATCTTGCAGTAGCCGCCGAGCGGAAGCCAGCCCACGCCGTATGTCGTATCGCTTTTCTTGGGCTTAAATTCAAAGAGGTGGAACCATGGGTCGAAGAACAAGTAAAACTTTTCAACCCTTACGCCGAAAAGTTTTGCAAAGAAGAAGTGGCCGCCTTCATGCAGCAGCACGAGAATAGAGATTGCCAGCATAAACTGGAGCAGTCTTATCAAAAATATTTCCATGTCTCTGTTTTCTTAATTTTTCTTTCTGCGGCCGGTCGCCGCCGTCGGATTGTTTTGCTTTTGGATAAAAATATGTTACTTGTTTTATTTATTCTTTCTTTATCAGTGTGCCCCGAGCAGTTCGGTAGCCACGCGCCTTGCCTCGGCGTCGGTGCTTACGTAGGTGTCATAGTCGGGCGCGCTGCTGAAGCTTACGCGGCTCATGGTCTTCTCTATGATGTCGCTCATCTGTGTGAATCCGCACTTGTCCTCAAGGAATCCGCGGTTGACAATCTCGTTGGCTGCGTTGACAATGCACGGCATGTTGCCGCCTTTCTTTATCGCCTCGAAGGCAAGGGCAAGGCAGCGGAACTTGTCTAAGTCGGGCTCGAAGAACTCCAGCGGCTGCTTGAACAGGTCGAGACGGTCTTCGTTGAGGTGAATGCGGTCGGGGTAAGTCAGCGCATACTGTATGGGCAGGCGCATGTCGGGCACTCCGAGCTGTGCCTTCACGGCTCCGTCGGCAAACTGTACGGCGCTGTGCACGATGCTCTGCGGATGGATAAGCACCTGAATCTTGTCGGCCGGAACGCCGAAGAGCCATTTAGCCTCGATAACCTCGAAGCCCTTGTTCATCATCGTGGCGCTGTCTATGGTTATCTTTGCGCCCATGCTCCATGTGGGATGCTTCAGCGCGTCGGCCTTGGTTACGGTGGCAAGCTGTTCCTTGGTGAAGTTGCGGAACGGGCCGCCTGATGCCGTGAGCAATATCTTTTCAATCTCGTTGTCGCCTTCTCCGGCCAGACTTTGGAATATGGCAGAGTGCTCGCTGTCAACGGGTATTATCGGTGCGTGATATTTCTGCGCCAGCTCGCATATCAGTTCTCCGGCAACAACCAGAGTCTCCTTGTTGGCAAGGCATATCTTCTTGTGTGCCTTGATGGCATGAATTGTCGGATTAAGTCCGGCAAAGCCCACCATTGCCGTAAGCACCATGTCTATCGGGCCGGCCTCCACTATTTCGTCTATGGCCTGTTTGCCTGCATACACCTTTATGTCGGGCAGGTCGGCGAGCAGGCTTTTCAGTTCTTCATACTTGTCTTCGTTGGCAATCACCACTGCTGCCGGATTGTAGCGGCGTGCCTGTTCGGCCAGTTCTTTCACTTTGTTGTTGGCCGTGAGGCAGTAAGCCTCAAACAGGTCAGGATGCTCGTCAATCACCTGCAGTGCCTGTGTGCCTATCGAGCCTGTTGAACCGAGAATGGCTATCTGTTTCTTCATAAAATCTTAAATTCTCCCAACTTCTAAATTTGTTTCTCTTGTCTTTCGTCGTTCCGTATCGTCCTTGGCGCGCCTTGCGGCCGTGGGACTGTGGCGTCTGCTTATTCAAGGTCGAGAAGCCCTTCGGGCAGGTCTACCACAATGATGTGCCTCTCGGTGTCGACGTCAATGATGAAGTCTTCCGATGCCGGTATCATTATTTCCTTGCCGTCTGGTGTCTCTACGTTAAAGAGAGTGTTTACAGTTGAATAGTCAACCGACTTGACCGTGCCTATCAGGCGGTTGTTGTTGGCGTCGAGCAGGCTGAAGTTTTCGGCCTCGTTGAGCGACATGGCGTCCTGGCTCTCTTCTGCCAGCTTGCGGCTGAAGTAGACGTCGCATCCGGTGAGTTCCTGCGCCTGCTCCTTGGTGTCGATGTCGCAGAACTTCACAAGGGCTGTCTCGCCGCTCTTGAACCTGTATTCTTCGAAAAAGAAAGGCACGAGTATGCCGTCGATGAGCAGCACGAGATAGTCGGCGTCGACTCTGTCGAACACGTCGTCCTCAAACATTAGCGACACCTCGCCCTTCACACCGTGGGGCTTGCCTATCTTGCCGATTTTGAAAACTTCCTCTTGTCTTATCATCGCTGTTGTTGTTTCGCTTTTATGCTTAGCTTATGCGCTCAATCTTGGCTCCTAGGTTGTTCAGTCGTGCCTCAATGTCCTCGTAGCCGCGGTCAATCTGTGCAATGTTGTCTATGCGGCTTGTGCCGTTGGCGCTCATGGCTGCAATGAGCAGCGCTATTCCGGCTCGTATGTCGGGGCTTGTCATGCGTCCGGCACGCAGCCTTACGTTATGGTCGTGGCCTACCACCACGGCTCTGTGCGGGTCGCAGAGTATTATCTGTGCGCCCATGTCTATCAGTTTGTCTACAAAGAACAGGCGGCTCTCGAACATTTTCTGGTGGAACAGCACGCTGCCTCTTGCCTGAGTGGCCACAACAAGCAGCACCGACAGCAGGTCGGGCGTGAGTCCGGGCCATGGGGCGTCGGCCAGAGTCATTATCGATCCGTCAATAAACGAATCGATTTCGTAGTGGTCCATATGCGGTATGATGAGGTCGTCGTCCTCGGTGTCTATCTTTACGCCGAGGCGGCGGAATGCGTCGGGTATGATGCCGAGGTTGCGCAGCGACACGTTCTTTATGCGTATGCCGTCGCCCACCATGGCAGCCATGCCTATGAACGAGCCCACCTCAATCATGTCGGGCAGTATCTTGTGCTCGGTTCCGTGCAGCGAGTCGACGCCCACTATCGTCAGCAGGTTTGATGCAATGCCGCTGATGCGTGCGCCCATTTGGTTGAGCATGTGGCACAGCTGCTGTATGTAGGGCTCGCATGCCGCGTTGTATATGGTCGTTGTTCCTTTTGCCAGCACGGCTGCCATTATGATGTTTGCCGTACCGGTTACAGATGCCTCGTCGAGCAGCATGTAGCAGCCCTTAAGTTCGTTGCCGTTTATCTCGAATGTGTTTCTTTCGTCGTTGTGCAGAAACTTTGCGCCCAGATATTTGAATCCCAGGAAGTGGGTGTCCAGGCGTCGCCGTCCTATCTTGTCTCCGCCCGGCTTGGTCACTACGGCCTTGCCGAAGCGTGCCAGCAGCGGTCCTATCATCAGCACGCTGCCCCTGAGCGAAGCGCATTTGCGTATAAACTCGTCGCTCTCCAGATAGTCGAGGTTGATGTTCTCTGCCTTGAACGAATATTCGTTCCTGCTTATGCGGATTACATCCACGCCTATGTCTGTTAGCAGCAGAATGAGATTCTTTACGTCAAGAATGTCAGGTATGTTCTTTATTCTTACTTCTTCGGGCGTAAGCAGTGATGCGCATATCACCTCGAGCGCCTCGTTCTTGGCGCCTTGCGGTGTTATGGTTCCGCTGAGCGAATGTCCGCCTTCTATGATGAAAGATTCCATGTTCGGGTCTTGATTTGGTTAACGTTGCTGTTAGCGTTATCTTCTTTTCCTTCTCCTTTCTCCGGGCTCCTTCAGACTTCCCACATTAAACTTGAATGTGTCGAGGTCGAGTTGTATCTTCCCGTTGGTGAAGCGTGCCAGGTCAGAGGCTATTTTCTCGTCGTCGCTCGAGCCGTGGCTCCATTGTATCAGGTTGCGTTTCATCTGGTTGGCCGTCAGCCTCGTAAGCTCGTCGCGCTCGGGTCCGGGCTCCATGTTCATCAGTTGTTCAAACAGCTCGAACACCATTCCGCCGTAGTGCTTTATGGGGTTCTTCTGTTTTGGATATTCCATGGGCTGAGGCTTTGTGGTTATGCTCTTTGCCTCGTTGATGTCTACCGGATAGTCGATGTCGAGCTTGAAGTCGCTCATTATGGCCAGATGGTCCCACAGCTTCTGCTTGTAGTCAATGTTCTCTCTGTTCTGCGGGAACATGCGCTCCATGATGCATATTATGGTCTCTGCGCATTTCTGACGTTCTTCTCTGTCGCTGAGCGTCATGGCGTAGTCTACCATCTTCTGCACCTCGCGTCCGTATTCGGGCAGCGTGAGCTTCTTGCGCTGTGTATTGTAGTCTAATCCATCGATTTCCATTTCTTTCTTGTTTAAATTCCGTTTAAATGTAGTGTGATATGTGTCTCTGTTGTCCTTGCCCCGTGTGCGCTTTCGCGCTGTGGCTTACAGCAGTTTCTTCGGTGTCTTGGCCACGAAGTCTTTCAGATAGAAGGGCACGAAGTAGGCCACGTCTTCAAATTTCTCCTCGGCCATGCGCTTCTCTGCCAGCGGGAACATGTTCTTAGCCAGCGGCTCAATGCCTTTTATCAGCACGGCGTTGGGGTGGTTGATGGCCTCGATGCACTTGCATGCGCCGTTGCCGAAGAAATACACCTTGCCTTTGTCGAGGAATTCCTTATACGTGTCGGCGTCCACCACGTCGGCCTGCACGCCTCTCACCTCTTTGAGCGAACGGTCGTATATGCCCGAGTAGACCTCCATGCGGCGTGCGTCGAGCATGGGGCAGAGCAGCGCGCCGGGTTCGGGCTCATGGGTGAGCAGTACGGGCACTGTGAGCAGCTCGAGCGTGGGCACGGCTATCAGCTTGATGTCGCGGCCATAGCATATGCCCTTGGCCATCGAAACGCCTATGCGCAGGCCGGTGTATGAGCCGGGGCCGCAGCTCACGGCTACGGCATCGAGCGGAATGGCGTGGCTGTCGGCGAACGAAATGGCTTCGTCAATAAATGTTCCAAGTCTTACTGCATGGTTCGGGCCGCTGTGGTCTTCTTTGCTGAATATGCAGGCGCCGTCCTGGCTTACTGCTACCGAACACACGTTGGTGCTCGTCTCAATATTCAAAATACACGACATAATTAAAAATATCTTCTTAAATAAAGTGCAAAAATACGCTTTTTTCCGAAGAAATATGTACTTTTGCATAAATTTAACTACAAAAGTGTTATGATACAATCTATGACGGGTTATGGCAAGTCGGTCGTAACCTTCAATGAGAAGAAGATTAATGTAGAAATAAAATCTTTAAACAGTAAGGCCTTAGACCTGTCTACGCGCATTGCGCCGCTATACCGTGAGAAGGAAATGGAGATGCGCCAGATGATTTCGAAGGCGCTCGTAAGAGGAAAGGTTGACTTTTCAATCTGGATAGAGAAAGACGCGTCTCTCGACGCCACGCCTATCAACAGTGCGCTGGTGGAGAACTATTATCATCAGATAAAGGACATTGCCGCCAAGACCGGCATGCCTGAGCCGCAAGACTGGTTCAGCATACTTGTGCGCATGCCCGACGTTATGAGCAAGACCGAGGCAGAGGTGCTGACCGACGAGGAGTGGGCCGTTGCCCGCGGCGGCGTTGAGCAGGCACTGCAGGCGCTTGTGGAGTTCCGCAAGCAGGAGGGTGCCGCCCTTTATAACAAGTTCAGCGAGAAGCTCGACAACATCGGCAGTCTGCTGGCGTCTATTGAGCCATACGAGAAGTCGCGTGTGGAGAAGATACGCAGCCGTATCGTTGAGGGCCTGAAGAGCATACCCGAAATAGAATACGACAAGAACCGCCTTGAGCAGGAACTTATCTATTACATAGAGAAACTCGACATCAACGAAGAGAAACAGCGCCTTGCAAACCATCTTAAATATTTCCGCGAGACCATGAACGACGGCATAGGCCAGGGCAAGAAGCTCGGCTTCATAGCTCAGGAAATGGGACGCGAAATAAACACCACAGGCAGCAAGAGCAACCAGGCCGAGATGCAGAACATCGTGGTGAAGATGAAGGACGAACTGGAACAGATAAAAGAACAGGTGCTTAATGTACTTTAAATTTTAGGAGTTAAAGTAGTTAGAAGTAGTTATAGTAGTTAAAGTCATTACCATTGCACGTTCTTTATCATAAAGAAAGCTTTTGGGTATGATGCTTAAAAATATAGATAAAGTCAAGAATATATGACTTTAACCTGCAAGCATAAAAGCATATGGCTCTAACTCCTTTAACTACTTCTGACTCTTTTAACTCCCGATGAGAAACGCAAATGACTTTAACTTCTTTAACTACTCTAACTCCTTTAACTACTTTTTAAAACCATGCCCGGAAAACTCATTATCTTCTCTGCTCCTAGCGGAAGCGGAAAGAGCACAATAATCAACTGGCTGATGTCGCACGAAGAGCTGCGCATGGCCTTCAGTATATCATGCACAAGCCGCGCCCCGAGAGGCACAGAACGCAACGGCGTTGAATATTTCTTCGTTACGCCCGAAGAGTTCAGACGCCGGATAGACAACGACGAGTTCCTCGAGTATGAGGAAGTATATAAAGACCGCTACTACGGCACGCTGAAGCAGCAGGTGGAGGCACAGCTCGAAAAAGGCGAGAACGTTGTCTTTGACGTGGACGTGAAGGGCGGATGCAACATAAAGAACTATTATGGCGACCGTGCCCTCAGCGTGTTCATCCAGCCGCCGTCGATAGAGGAGTTGCGCAACCGTCTGACAGGACGCGGCACCGACGCCCCGGAAGTGATAGAAGACCGCATAGCCCGTGCGTCGTTCGAGCTTACCTTCGCCCCGAAGTTCGACAAGGTGGTTATCAACGACGACCTGGACAAAGCTAAGGCCGAGGCGCTGAAGATAGTTAAAGACTTTCTGCTCGGTTAAGTGAATAACGTCTTACGAAAGTAAAAAACTAAAAGTTAAAAGTGAAAAATCCAAATGCCTTGTGGTGATACAAACTCCTATCTTTGTTTCGAAACAGCAAAGCTAATGTTCTGTCGGATATGCTATCCGACAGCATTGAATATCAGGATTTTTAATCCGATACTCATACCTTTTAATCAAAAAATAGGAAGTAATCGGATTGAAAATCCTTATACTCAATTCCGGCAGATTATAAATCAGCCGGCACATTAGTCTTGCTGTTACATACCATAGTTTTGAAAACCTAAAGGTTGATGTTTGACAATAGGCTACAAGAAGCAACAATGCTATTGTTCTGTCGGATATGCTATCCGACAGCATTAAGTATCAGGATCTGTGATCCGAAATTCATACCTTTTAATCAAAAAATAGGAAGTAATCGGATTGAAAATCCTTATACTTAATTCCGGCAGATTATAAATCAGCCGGCACATTAGTCTTGCTGTTACATACCATAGTTTTGAAAACCTAAAGGTTGATGTTTGACAATAAGCCACAAAGCATTTGACTTTAACTTCTTTAACTACTCTAACTCCTAAAGAATAAAAATGATCACCACCGGCATCTTCGGGGGCTCTTTCAACCCCATACACAACGGACACGTAGAGCTGGCGCGCCTGCTGTTGGCAAGTGCGGGACTAGATGAAATATGGTTTGTCGTGTCGCCGCAGAACCCGTTTAAGCGTGCTGCCGACCTGCTTGACGACGAACAGCGGCTAAAGATGGTAGAGCTTGCGCTCAAAGGCGAGCCGCGTATGCATGCCTCCGACTATGAGTTTCGCATGCCCCGTCCGTCGTATATGTGGCACACCCTTCAGTCGATGAGCCGCGACTATCCCGACCGCCGGTTCGTCCTGCTCATAGGTGCCGACAACTGGGAGCGCTTCAGCGAGTGGTATGCCTGGCGCGACATCCTCAGTCATTATCGCATAGTGATATATCCCCGCGGCGGTTCTGCCGTAGATGCCGCGTCGCTGCCCGAAGGAGTCAGTCTCGTAGACACCCGTCTGATAGACATCAGCAGCACGCAGGTAAGGCAGTTCATTGCCGCCGGCCGTCCGATAAACGGTCTTGTGCCCGACAGCGTGGCCCGTTATATCAGCGACAACGGTCTGTATGCTCCTAAAGTTTAAGTCGGTGGATAACATATCGGAGCTGTTTTTCCGTAATTCTGATATTGTTCTTATTGCATTGCTAATTGTTAAAACACAGCATGAAATAGGTAAAAACTCAGGACAAAAATATTTTTCATTCTAGAAAATCAACTTATAACGTATGTTAAAGATGATGGCATTGATACCACGCTTCTTTAACATACGTTTATTTTTATGCCTATTTTCAACATCAAAATCAGCCCTTTTTCGTTCACAAATGCCTGCTTTTAATGTCGTAAACGTATGCTTTTGTGATGCTAAACCTATCGTTTACGGGTGAAAAGTGGCCGAGTAATGTTTTTTAACTATTGCCTTCTTGCTTCGTAATCTTGGTAAAAGCCGATATATCAACACTTTACCGGAAATGTCAATTTTGTGCAATTTTTCGCACCAAACCACGGTTTCGTGATGAGCATGGCAATTCTGGAGAGGTTAAAAGTTTATTTTAGTAGTTAAAGGAGTTAGAGTAGTTAAAGAAGTTAAAGTCAAATGTCTTGTGGCTTAAAAACAAACGGCATATACCAACAAAGCTAATGTGCCGGCTGATTTTCAATCTGCCGGAATATAGTATCAGAATTTTCAATCCGCTTGCTTCCTATTTTTTTGATTAATAGGTATGAATTTCGGATCACAGATCCTGATATTCGATGCTGTCGAATTTTTCGCTGCGCTCAACAACACGTGCATATCCGACAGAAC
>NZ_DBLZAX010000004.1:83871-246453 GCF_057607445.1 Xylanibacter sp.
GCTGTCGAATTTTTCGCTGCGCTCAACAACACGTGCATATCCGACAGAACAATAGCCTTGTTGCTTCCGTGCTTATGGATATGTAGCAGCAAGACTATTGTTCCGGCTGATTTGTAATCTGCCGGAATGGCGTATCAGGATTTTCAATCCACTTGCTTCCTATTTTTTTTGATTAATAGGTATGAATTTCGGATCACAGATCCTGATATTCGATGCTGTCGAATTTTTCGCTGCGCTCAACAACACGTGCATATCCGACAGAACAATAGCCTTGTTGCTTCCGTGCTTATGGATATGTAGCAGCAAGACTATTGTGCCGGCTGATTTTTTTGTACGGCATCATGACGCAAACAAGGCGCGCCCTACTTATACACGGCCTGCCTTGCCTTTCGCAGTCCGTCACATTCATGGCCATGATGCGGTGTGCCCGCTTTACACGGCATGACTCCGAATCACTTTAGCACATCATCAAGCATATTGTAGAATTCATCTGTCTCGCCCGTGAAGCATTTTATTACCTTTCCGTCCGGTGAGACAACAACCTTATAGGGATAGGCTGTCACGCCGAAGCGTACTTCTGTTTTGCCGTCGGGTGAGAACACATGTATCCACGGCGCATTGTTCTTTCTTACGGAAGCTTTCCACTTATCTTCCTTGTCATAGCAGGCCACACCTACTATCTCTAACTTGTCCCTGAACCTGTCATAGTATTCTTTCATTTTCGGAAATCCCTTTATGCACCAAGAGCACCAGGAACCCCAGAAATCAACAACAATATATTTGCCTTTGCCTAAAATGGAATGAAGGCTGAAATCTTCGCCGTCTATATCTTTCAACGTAAAGTCGGGCACAAGCTTGCCTTCCTGCAACTTTAATTTTTCTGATTTTTTCGCCTTTATTTCCTTGTCAAGCCTTGAAAACATATTGTCTATTATGTCTATGTAGTTTCTGAAACGCCCGTTGCGCACTTCCGGAGACAGCATCCTTATGGCAGGTAAGATGTCCGTATAGTCTTGAGAAAGGAGGATGGCGGCCGAAATTTCATCGTTCGGATGCTCCGTTATATACTGATGCGTTACTTTCCACATCCTTTTGTTTATATCCATGTTGGCAGCTTTCTTTATGCTGTCCAGCACGGCTTTGTCGAGTCCGTCGGCCATGCCCTTGTCATATTCTGATTTAGCGGCGTCAAACTCTTTGTAAAATGGCTGCAGCATTTGGTTTATGCTGTCCATCCTCTGATAGAACGCCGTGCCATTAATCTTCCAATATGCGCATGGTCCCTCTATTTCCGCACTTTCGTCGGGAACAAGAAATATATGCGACTTGTAGCCGTTTGATTTAACTGTCAACTCAGCATTGTACGCCCACTTAATGTTGCAACTGTAATTAAAAAATCCGTTTGAGTCAACAGGGATTCTTTCACTCACCACTCTTTTGTCAGGTTCACGCCTGACATATTCTATCAGCAAAGTATCATCCGCAATGTCTGTAAAATGCCCTTTAAGCGTAAAATTCTGGGCATGTAGACCAAGAGAAATTGCACCAAGTAAAATAACAGTGATTATGGTTTTCATATTTGAACATTTAATTTTATCAGATGTCTTTATTAACCTCTTGATTTCCATAGGCAAATATACAAAATATCTGCTGGCAATCTGCTATTCTTACATTCTTTTCGTATCCCGTCCCACAAAATCGTGCATTATCAAAACAAATAATGCTTCACGGCAACACCACAGCAACTCTCCCGCTATCCGTGCTTACGGATATGTACTAGCAAGACTAATGTGCCGGCTGATTTGTAATCTGCCGGAGCTTCCTATTTTTTTGATTAATAGGTATGAATTTCAGATCACAGATCCTGATACTTAATGCTGTCGGATAGCATATCCGACAGAACAATAGTCTTGTTGCTTCCGTGGTTACAGACAATCAATAAAATTAATCTGCCGGAATTAATTATCAGGATTTTTCAATTCGCTTGCTTCCTATGTCTCTGTGCTTACGGATATGTAGCAGCAAGACTATTGTTCCGGCTGATTTGTAATCTGCCGGAATGGCGTATCAGGATTTTTCAATCCGCTTACTTCCTATGTCCCGGTTACGAAAGCGAAGATATTAAGGTTGCATTATCGGAATTTAATAGAAAAAACAGGGTAGAGCGCAATGAAAATTAAAAAATAAAAGTGAAAAATCCAAATGCTGAGTGGTTGATCAGAAGCCACAAAACATTTGGATTTTTTACTTTTCACTGTTCGTTTTTTACTTTCACTTACGCGTTCTCTCCGATAATCTCTTTTGAACGTTTAAGGGCAGTGCTTATGTGGTCGCAGATGTTCTCCTTGCCTATAAGCTCGTTGAAGCCAGACCTTTCTAGTACGGCCCGGACATTGCTGTTAACGCCCGACAGCACTATCTCGATGCCCTCCTTGCGGCTCATTATGCAGAGATTCTTCAGGTTGTGTATTCCCGTAGAGTCGACAAATGGCACCTTTCTCATGCGTATCACCCTCACAACGGGACGGTCGCCGAACACGGCCATCACCTCCTCAAACTTGTTTCCGGCTCCGAAGAAGTAAGGACCGTTAATCTCGTACACCTCCACGCCTTTGGGTATAGTGAGGTGCTCAAGGTTGCCCTGCTCGATGTCAAGCTCGTCGTTGGGGTCAATCTCGTCCATAATCACCTTTACGTCAGTGGTTTCGGCCATGCGCTTCATAAACAGCAGGCAGGCTATGAGCAGGCCCACCTCGATGGCTATGGTGAGGTCGAATATTATGGTGAGGAAGAACGTTATCAGCAGCACTGCCACATCGCTCTTGGGATTCTTCATAAGCTCTGTGAACGAGCGCCATCCCGACATGCCGTATGACACTATCACCAGCACTCCGGCCAGGCAGGCCATGGGGATATACTGCGCAAGCGGCATGAGGAAGAGGAATATCAGCATGAGCACGGCAGCGTGTATTATGCCCGCCACGGGCGTGCGTCCGCCGTTGTTGATGTTGGTCATTGTGCGCGCTATGGCTCCCGTTGCCGGTATTCCGCCAAACAGCGGCGATGCCAGGTTGGCAATGCCCTGGGCTATAAGCTCGGTGTTAGAGTCGTGATGGTCGCCAGTTACACCGTCTGCCACTGTTGCCGACAGCAGCGACTCTATGGCTCCAAGTATGGCTATGGTGAATGCCGGCGACACGAGGCTCTTTATTGTCTCCCATGTCATCTGCGGCACCTGTGCGTCAGGCAGTTCGCTGCTAATCGAGAATCTGTCGCCAATGGTCTCTATCGACGTCACGCCGGCAAAGTTTTTCAGCAGCAGCGCCGCCACCGTCATCACGATTATGGCTATCAGCGAGCCGGGAATCTTCTTGCTGAAGCGCGGCGTTACGGCTATCAGCAGCACGCTTGCCACGCCGATAATGGCGCTCCACATGTCAATGGTGCTTATGTTGGCGGCGTAAGCGCCCCACTTCTCGATGAAGTCGGCAGGCACATCTGTTATGCTAAGGCCCAGCAGGTCTTTTATCTGCGTGGTGAATATGGTTACGGCTATTCCGCTCGTGAAGCCCACGATTATGGGGTAGGGTATATACTTGATGATTACTCCGAGGCGCAGCAGGCCGAACAGGATGAGGAACGCGCCGGCCATGAGCGTGGCTATGGCAAGGCCTTCCATGCCGTACTGCTGTATTATGCCGTAGATGATGATGATGAAGGCGCCCGTGGGTCCGCCTATCTGCACCTTGCTTCCGCCAAACACCGACACGATAAGTCCGGCCACGATGGCGGTTATTATGCCCTGTTCGGGAGTTACGCCCGACGCTATACCGAAGGCTATGGCGAGCGGCAGGGCCACAATGCCTACTATTACTCCGGCCATGATGTCTGCCATCAGCGTCTTGCGGTTATAGCTTTTCAGCGTTGACAGCAGGCGCGGCCTGAATGCAAAAGGTTCCATTTGTTCTGATTTGTTGTTATTCTGAAATGTTATTTGTTTTAAAGAAGTCGCAAAGGTACAATGTTTATGTTACATTACAAAACATTTTTTATGCTTTTTTAGTTATTTGCGCCGTTGCGTTTCATTCTTTTGCGCATTAAACGTATATAATATAATAAAATATGTGTGATTTATCTTTGCCGCATTCGATTTGCGGTGCATTTGCATTGCAGATACAATAAAAAGATGTAATTTTGCCAAAAATATTTAGAATTTGATGAAAATACTGAATCTGGCAGGACGTGTGTTCACCAATATCTTCAAGCCGATAAAAGGCAATGCCGCTTTCTTTGTATTCATGTATGTGCTCGGCATCGTGTGCACTTATGCCGTAGTGCCCGACAAGCGCGGATATCACGCATGGCCGCTTGCGCCCTACGAGCTGTTTTTCGATGTCAGCATAATCTGCGTTGTGCTGTGGCTCTTGCCGCGCAGCGTGGCCAAGTGGCTGAAGCGTTTTATCTACGTATTTTTTTACATGATAGTGCTTGTCGACGTCTATTGCTTCGTGAAGTTCGACACGACGATAACCCCCACGATGCTGCTGCTTGTGGGCGAGACCGACAGCCGCGAGGCGGCAGAGTTTCTCGAGTCGTATCTCACGGGCTCCGTGGTGTTCAGCCGTCTGGGCTGGGTGCTGCTCGTACTGCTTGCCCATGTGGCATGGGTGCTGATATGGCACAACCGCCCCAAGTGCAAGGCCTGGCTGGAGGCCAAGACCGGCATGGCTTTAGGCGTGCCCGGATGGTGGCGCATGGCTGAGCCGTGGCTCGGACTGCTGTTCCTTGTGATGTTTGTGGTCAGCACGGTCAAGTGTTTTGCCGACAAGACGGCCTTTGTGCGCCTGATGTCCTACGACAACATAGGGCAGGTGGAACATGAACTGACCAAGAAGGAGAAGGCCCAGCTGTATCTGCCCGGCTACCGCCTTGTGTTCAGCATATATGCCAACGAACTTACGGCCAAGCAGGTGAAGACCCTGGTGGAAAATATCGACAAGGCAAAGGTGGACAGCTGCTCGTTCCGCAGCAAGAATATCGTGCTGATAATAGGCGAGAGCTACAACCGCCATCATGCCGGACTGTACGGATACCATAAAGACACCACGCCAAGACAGGAGGCACGCGCTCAGAAGGGCGAGCTGATACCGTTCAGCGACGTTGTGGCGCCGTGGAATCTTACGAGCTTTGTGTTCAAGGCTCTCTTCTCGCTTTATACAGTGGGCGACAAGGGCGAATGGTGCGACTATCCGCTGTTCCCCGAGCTGTTCCGCAAGGCAGGATATCATGTAACGTTCCTTACCAACCAGTTTCTGCCTCAGGCTAAGGAGGCTGTCTACGACTTCAGCGGCGGCTTCTTCCTGAACAATCCGCAGCTGAGCCACGCCATGTTCGACACGCGCAACACGCGGCTATATCGGTACGACGACGGACTGCTGGGCGACTATGACAGGCTGCAGCGCAACAACGGAGAGAACAACCTGATAATATTCCATCTGAAGGGGCAGCACGTTGACTATCGCACGCGCTTCCCGAGAGACCGCAGACACTTTAATCCGGAAGACTACGACAGGCCCGAGCTCAAGCAGAAAGAGCTGCGCGTGCTTGCCGACTACGATAACGCAATATTGTATAACGACTCGATTGTTGACCAGATAATAAAGCGCTTCGAGGATGAAGACGCCATCGTGGTGTATGTGCCCGACCATGGCGAGGAGTGCTATGAGGGCGACGTCCACTTCTACGGCCGCATGCACTCTACCGAGATAACGGCGCGCCTGGCACGCGAGGAGTTCGACATTCCGTTCTGGATTTGGTGCTCACACAGCTTTATGGTTGGTCATCCGTCGCTGTTCAACGACATAGTGAAGGCCAAAGACCGTCGCTACATGACCGACGCGCTGCCGCATCTGCTGCTGTATCTGGGCGGCATAAGTTCGCCCCACTATCGCGACGACCTGAACGTGCTGAGCGACGGGTATAACGAAAAGAGACCAAGAATGTTAAAGAACACTACCGACTATGACAAACTCGGCGTTGAAGACTGACGCGCAGGCCGCCGCAACCGGTGAGGTGCGGGCAGCGCGGCAATGGCGCCGTGACAAAAATAACTTAAGACAATGAAAAAAGAACTGCTGAGCATGGCTGAGTCGAAGGCCCTCAGGGGCATAGCCATACTGGGAATAATTCTTCACAACTACTGCCACTTTCTGGGCTTTGCCGTAAAGGAGAACGAATACACCTTCACGGCATCTAAGCCGAGACAGCTGCTTGAGCGCATGCTGACGCTCGACGACAACCTGTTTATACACGTTATGTCGTTCTTCGGACACTACGGAGTGCCCGTGTTCCTGTTTATCAGCGGCTTCGGCCTCGTCTACAAGTATGAGCGCAGCACGCCGACGAGAGTAAGGGCGCTGCCCTTCATCGGTTTCCATTATGCCAAGCTGCTGCGCCTTATGTTCCTTGGCTATATAGGCTTCGCCGTGGTGAGCTATCTCCATCCGCACGGCTATCACGGCTACACCGTGGGCCGCGTCATAGCCCAGCTGCTGATGTATATCAACCTGATGCCCGACCCCGACCACATCATAAAGCCCGGGCCTTACTGGTATTTCGGACTCATGCTTCAGCTCTACATCGTCTACCGCCTAGTGCTTTATCGCCGCAGTTCGGCTGTTACGTTGGCTCTGATAGTGCTGTGCACGGCTGTCCAGGCATTTTTTCCGCCGTCGGTCGATGAGGGAGGCGAGATTCTCAACCGCATACGTTACAACTTTATAGGCGGCATGCTTCCCTTTGGTGCCGGCATACTCTATGCCCGCCACGGCCGCAACCTGCCCTTGCCGATAAATCTCACCATAGTAGTGGTGTCGGCATTCATCGTTTTCATTGGCAGCTTCTATTTCTGGTCGTGGCTGTTTGTGCCGCTGTTCATCGTAACCGGAGCCGTTGCCACCATGAAGCTGATACCCGACAAGGCGCTTGCCCCGTGCGTATGGTTCGGTGCCATATCGTCGGCGCTGTTCGTGATGCACCCCATCACGCGCGAGATAATTATAAAGATGTCTTACCGCGGATACATCTACACCGGACTGATCACGTATATCGTTGCGTCGATACTTCTGGCATGGCTGTTTAAGTTGATGTTCCGCTATATTCCAAAACCAAAGCTGAAGATATGATAAAAGCCATAAACCTTTCGGACATAAGCCGCTATCGCAGCGAACTGATGGGACTGGCCATGATATTTGTCATGCTGTTCCATGTGTGGATGCCCAAGAGCAATCCGATGTACGGCTTTGTGAGATGCGGAAATGTGGGCGTTGACATGTTCCTCTTCCTCAGCGGCATAGGCCTTTGGTATGCATGGAGCAAGAAGCCAACGCTGAAAAACTTTTTCTGGCGCCGCTACATACGCATCTATCCGGCATGGATACTTATGGCCTGCCTGTATTACATTCCGGCGTTTATCAACACTCCCGGCGGAGGCTACAGCCGCAACGTGCCCGACCTTGTTGCAAACATCCTGATAAACTGGAGCTTCTGGCGCATTGACGACCTGACGTTCTGGTTTATACCTGCCATAATGATGATGTACACCTTTGCCCCGGCATACATGAAACTCATAGAGAAGCATCCCGAATACCGTTGGCTTGCGGTGGCCGCTATGGTGCTTGCCGTCATGGTGCAGTATTATCCGCCTGTGCATAAGGCTGTAGGGCATGTGGAGATATTCTTCAGCCGCATACCTATATTTCTTATCGGCATCAACTGCGGCGCGCTCGTAAAGGGCGGACGCAGCCTCGACGGCTCGTCGCTGTGGCTCGTGCTGCTGATTTTTGTCATGAGTCTGGCCATGTGTGTGGAGTTCGAGGAGTCGTGGCGAGGCCGTTTTCCGCTGTTCCTTGAGCGCATGGTCTACATTCCGCTCACCGTGTCGATGATATTGCTGCTTGTGAAGCTGCTATGCCATACGCCTGCTATTATCTGCCGGGCACTTGCCTTTGTGGGCACGGTAAGCCTTGAGCTTTATCTCATCCACATACAGTTTGTCATGAAATACATAACCCCCTACAAGCTGGGTTACTGTCTTACGGCTCTTATCATGATAGCCGTTTCTCTTGTACTTGCGTGGCTGTTGCACCGACTTGTGTCGTTCGTGATAGGATTCTTGCCGAAGAACATATAGCGGGCAACGGCATGTGACGGATATTGATAATGCATGGCACTGACCGGGCGGCCTGAGGCATATGGCCCTGCTGGGAGAGCAAGTCTTCAGCCTGGTCGGCAAAATGAAATTAAAAACGAGAAGTAATGAAAAGTAATCTGTTAAAACTGATACGTCCGCACCAGTGGCTAAAGAATGTGTTTGTTATGATACCCATGTTCTTCGGCGGCAGTCTGCTCGACCCGTCTGACATAAGGGCATCGGTCGTAACGTTCTTTGCATTCAGTTTCATTGCGTCGTCGGTCTATTGCTTCAACGACATTATCGACGTTGAGGCCGACCGCCGCCATCCCGTTAAGTGCAAGCGTCCAATAGCATCGGGCGCCATAAGCGTCAGGAGTGCCTGGGCCCTTATGGCTCTAATGTTTCTGCTGTCGGTAGGAACGGTGTGTCTGCTCGATACATACAGCCATGTTATAAATGTGGGACTGGTAATCCTTATTTATTATATTCTGAACATCCTTTATTGTTCTAAGCTGAAGCAGTATGCCATTGTAGATGTCTGCATCATAGCTTTCGGCTTTGTGCTGCGCGTGCTTGCCGGAGGTTTTGCCACGGACATTGCCCTGAGCAAGTGGCTCGTGCTCATGACCTTCCTGCTCACTCTTTTTCTCTCGTTTGCCAAGCGGCGCGATGATGTGCTGCGCATGAACGAGACGGGAGAGCCGCCGAGAAAGAATACTATAAGGTATAACCTTACCTTCATAAATCAGGCAATAACCATCACGGCGTCGGTGACGCTTGTATGCTATATCATGTACACCGTGTCGCCAGAGGTGGTAAACCGTTTCCATTCAGACCTGCTTTATCTCACTTCTGTTTTCGTGCTGCTCGGACTGTTGCGCTACATACAGATAACCGTTGTTGACAAGAGGAGCGGCGACCCTACAAAGATGATGCTCCGCGACAGGTTCACGCAGTGCGTGGTGCTGCTATGGGCGCTTACGTTCCTTGTGCTGATATATGTAATAAAGTAAGGACAATAGCTGATTTAAGCGTATAAAGCATTTCTTGTGATTTAGATTATGGACAGTACTTTAAAGATATACGCCTTTGATTTCGACGGCACACTGACCAACCGCGACACCCTTCTGGAGTTTATAAGGTTCGTCCGTGGCGACAAGGCTTTCTTTCTTTGCATGCTGCGCTATCTGCCGTTGCTGTTGCTGATGAAGCTTGGCCTTTATCCCAACTGGAAGGTAAAGCAGAAAGTCTTTGCCCATTGCTTCGGCGGGATGAAGCTCGACGAGTTCAACAAATGGTGCGTGCGCTTTGCGAGTGAGAACATTTCTTTATTGCGGCCAAAGGGCATACAGAAGATTAACGAGGTGCTTGAGGAAGGCTGCAAGGTGGTTATTGTAAGCGCGAGTATAAACAACTGGGTGGAACCGTTCTTTGCCGGACTTGACGGCGTGACGGTCATCGGCACCATGATAGAGGAACGCGACGGGGTTGTTACGGGTCGTTTTATCTCAAAGAACTGCTATGGCGAAGAGAAAGTGAGACGCCTGATACAGCTTTATCCCGGTCGTAATAGCTATTGGCTTGCGGCTTATGGCGACAGCAGAGGCGACTTCGAACTGCTTGACTTTGCCAACGAAAGCCACTATAAGCCTTTCAGAAAATAGCCTTTGACGCTTTCGTTGCGGTGAGACTGCCGCTAATAGACCGGCATGCCTGACGGATTGGCATGATGCTTGGCTGACGCAATGAGGGACATTGGGCTGTCAGGGATTTTGGATTTTAGAAAATATAAACAAACGATATGAAGAAATTTTTCAGAATGTTTAAAATAAGGCGCGAGGAAATGGCCGCGTCGGTCTGCGCTCTCTGTGTGCTGATTGCTCTGCACGCAATGATGATAAGCAAGACTTTCAATACGTTTCTGCATACAGGCGGGGCGCACTGGAATATATTTATAAAGAACTTTGTAGTGTCAGGCTTCGATCCGATAACCTATTCTATGGTTACGTATTGGGAAGCCAACTATAATGTTTACCGCCATCCGTTCCTTTCGTTCATGGTCTGGCCGCTGTCCTTGCTCGACGGTTGGCTGATGGATATGACGGGACTAAACCTTGTGCAGTTTATAGTGGCTGTTCCGCTCCTCTTCTTTGCATTCTATTCGTTTATATTCATCTTCCGCATCTTCCGCGACATAATAAAGATACGGCGTTTTGAGACCACGGTGCTTTCGGCCATGCTGTTCTCGTTTGCGTATGTCATGATAGCAGCCGTAGTGCCCGATCATTTCTGCGTGTCGATGTTCCTGCTTGTGTTCACGTTGTATATATCAGGCCTGAAAATGCAGAACGGCACAAGTTTAAGCATCTGGCAGACGGTATTGCTGTTCTTTGTTACGGCCGGCGTGACGCTTAGCAACGGCGTGAAGATATTCATATATGCGCTCTTTACCAACGGAAAGAAGTTCTTCCGCATCAAGTATCTGCTGCTTGCAGTGCTGCTGCCTTCAGCCCTTATATGGGTTTTTGCACGATGGGAATACCGCACTTTCGTATTGCCTAAAGAAAAGGCACGCCACGAAGCACGGCTGAAAAAGAGTGCCGAGACACGTCAGAAACTGTTCAATGCATTTGCTGACACAACGTCGCTGAAGGACAGTGCCGAGATAAAAAAAGCCTTTGCAAAAGAGATGAACAAGCGTGTGAAGGCAAAATATGTGAAAGACCACCAGAAGGCATGGAACAAGCATACCGGCAAGCCGATGGGCAAGGGCGAATTTATCAAGTGGACAGACATTTCTACTTCGCGCTCTGAAACGGCTGTAGAGAACCTTTTTGGCGAGTCTATACAGCTGCACGACCAGCATCTGCTGCAGGATACGCTGCGCAGCAGGCCGGTGATAGTGCCTTACAGCTGGATTATCAACTACGTGGTTGAGGCTGTCATTGTTCTGCTATTTATCGGCGGAATATGGTACGGACGCCGTTCGCGCTTCCTTTGGATGGCTTTGGGCGGCTTTGCTTTCGACATGTTCCTGCACATGGGACTTGGCTTCGGCATCAACGAAGTGTATATAATGGGTGCCCATTGGCTGTTTGTAATGCCTATGGCAATGGCATTTGTGGTGAAACAGGCTGAGAACGGAAGATTCAGAACATGGCTGCGCGTGCTGCTCGTTGTGCTTACGCTGTGGCTTTGGGCATATAACGGCACTCTGCTTGCAGGCTATCTGCTGGGATAAACGGCAGCAGCCTGTGAGGATAACGGTCTGACTGTAAGGTTGGTTTAACGCTTAACGCAAGAGATTTTATGAAGGTATCAGTGCTTGTGCCCGTCTACGGGGTGGAAAAGTATATTGAGCGTTGTGCTGTTTCGCTGTTCGAGCAGACACATCGCGACATGGAGTATGTGTTTGTAAACGACTGTACTCCAGACAGCAGCATAAGCATCTTGCGCTCAGTCATAGAGCGTTATCCTGATCGTGCGCCGCAGGTGCGCATAATAGACAATGAGGTGAACCGCGGAGTGGGGGCTACGCGTGCCGTGGCCATTGCTGCTGCAACAGGCGAATGTATCATGCATGCCGACAGCGACGACTATATGCCACCGCGGGCTGTGGAGCTGTTGTGCGCCGAGATGGAGCGCAGCGGTGCCGATGTCGTCGACGGAGCCTGGCAACGTTTCACGTCGGCAGGACTGTCTGAGCCGGTGCTTCCATGCCAGAGCCGCGACACCAGGCGCTATCTCTCGCTTATGCTGTGCCAGAATATAGTGTCAAACCGCATGTGGGGACGGCTCTTCCGCCGCAGTCTGTATGCCGACCACGGCATAACCCTTGTGCCGGGAGTAGACTATAGCGAGGATTATTCTATAATGACGAGGCTGATGTTCTACGCCAAGCGGTCGTTTATCAACGATGTTGTTTATTATTACAGCGACGAAAACACGGCTTCTTATACACATACACGTTCGGAACGCCATCTGCGTTCATATCTGAAGGCAAACCGCATAGTGCTTGACTTCTTCACTGAGAACGACTCGCGACGCGTGTATGCCGTGCCTTTGCAGCTGGGCATGATCAATGCCTTGCGTTGTGTGCGCACTGACGGATATAGCTTTGACGAGGCTTACGGCCTTCTGCCTTATCGTCCGTCGGGACCGCTGTTCAAGATGCTTGCCGCAATGTTCCGTGGGCGTTGCCCTTTCAGTATAGCCAATTTCGCATATCTCACGGCGCGAAAGATATGCAGTCGTTTCTTTTAGTCTTAGATACCAACCGGTCATTAAACAGCACATTATTTTATATATTTTGTGCATTCATGCTTTCATCCGTATTTTAGTACGCTTTTTTTGATATAGCCGCTATGCCTGCGAAAAATCAAACGAGAATCCGCTCAATATAAAGCAAAAATGCTGGATAGATCCTTATGGCCGATTAAGGTTAAGCATAATAAGATGTCAGCGATAAAAGAGGCATTCTGCATGCCGCATTTATCGCTGACATTTGTCTTTATGGCACGATACCATGTCCCTAGGCTTATCGTCTTTATCGCTTTTTCCTGTTCTTGACAAACTCGATAGCTTCATTCAGAATCTCGGCATGCGCCAGTCGCATTATCGCAAGATAAAGAACGGCGGCAAGGATAAAGCGGCAGATTAGCAGCAGCCATAGGTTGGATATTGGAGCTGTAAGTGGCCACACCGCAGCCATGACCGCAGCCGCTGAAATCATGAACGGGCATATATCGCGCATTATCTCTATAGTCCGTATGCCTGTAAGCTTGTTTAAGAAATACTGCCATATGCCGATAAACACAATGTTTCCGGCTGTATATGCCCAAACCATTGCCTGCATGTCGAACTTGGCGAATGCTACGACGATGGCTATCTGTATGACAATCTGCACAACGGTGCACCATAGGTATATGTCGCTGCGTCCGCGGCTTATCATAAGGTTCTGATACAGAGTGTAAAGCGGCATGAATGCTCCGCCGATGCATAGAATGCGGAGCAGCGGCACGCTGCTTAGCCACTGCTCGTGGATGGTCAGCAGGATAAACTCTTCGGCCACCATGGCGAGACCGAACATGGCAGGAAAGGAAAGCATGGCCGTAAGGCGCATCATCTTGCGGAACACGCGGCGCTCACGCTCGTTGTCGCCCGTAACCTGTGCCATTACCGGCTGTGCCACCTGCGCCATCGTTCCGCTGAGAAACGAATAGGCCATGGTGTTCCATTTGTTGGCCTGCGTAAAGCTTCCAACAGCCTTTATGGGGTAGAGGCGTCCGAAGATGAACACAAGGATGTTGCTGTTGAGCGTGTTGATAATTGACGTCAGCAAAATCTTCATGCTGAAGTTAAGCATCTTCTTTATTGGCCGCAGGTCTATGTGGAGCGTAGGATGCCATGGCGTGTAGAAATAGCGCCCTATGTTGATTATGGTGATATATATAATCTGTTGCCATGCCAGGCTCCAGTAAGACTGTCCGTTTATTGCAAGTACTACTCCCACTATGCCTGATGTCACCAATGCCGCAAATCCTGTCACGGTGTTTTCCTTTACCATGAGGTTCTTGAACATGTATGCTCCGTGGGCAATGCCGAACGACGATATAACAAAACTTAGAAAGACGAAGCGCGACAGTTCGGTCAGTGCTGGCTGATGGAAAAACAGCGATATGAGCGGGGCACAGAAGAACAGAATGGTGTAGATGCTGATGCTTACGATAACGTTGAACCAGAACACCGCATTATAGTCGCGGCTTTCAGGATGCTTCATGTTTGTCAGTGCCTGAGTGAATCCGCTGCTCTGCAGGTTGCCGGCTATTGCGGTGAATATGGTCAGCACGCCTACCATTCCGTAATCAGACGGCGTAAGCAGCCGGCCAAGGAATATGCCGAATATCAGGTTTAAAATCTGCGTGGAGCCATTGTTCATCAGCCCCCATATCAGCCCTTTGGCTGTTTTCTCTTTTAATGTTTCCATTCTATAGGTTCTTGATTCTGTGAGCCGACAGTGCGGCTGCTTCTCCGGCCGTGTATGCCGCCAGAACAAAGACTTTCGTCCTAGCAGCGTTCTCAATGTTCTTTTTCCTTCTACCGGTCAATGTCTTCAGCTGCCATTCAGAAACTCCGACGCCCGTTTTGTTTCTGAACAGCCTTTTCATTGCCTGGTAGAATATTATGTATTTATTGCAGTCTTTCATTTCAAACAGCTTAGTCTTTTGCCTTCAATATAGGCAAAGCCATTTTCCACTTAATGCAAAGATAGTGCAAACTGCTCGAAAAGCAAAATAAATGCAGATGAAATGTTGTTATTTCGCAAGCCCGGATACGGCATTGCAGCTGTGGTATAGCTTGTGTTTAAATCAGAGTCAGATTGCTGCCGTTATGTGCGTTTTGCTTACATATTGGATTTTAATAACGCTTCTAAACTGCGTTATTTCAAAAATAAAATCTTTTGTCTGTAAATATTGTCTGAAAACGCGTGCAAGCATAACTTCCTGATTGTTAGAACCTTTAACCGTATGTGTGTCAAAGTGTGCAATTTTTCCCGTCCTTTTTAGGCTTAAAACATATGTTTTTTCACCAAAATATGTATTATTTTAAGCCTTCAAAAGCCGTGTTTTAAGTCGTAAAAGGCATTGTTTCGGCATGTAAAACATGCCCTTTTGATGGGCATCGTAAATAATTTTTTATTTTTAAAGCCTGTTCCGTTAATTTTGTTTTCTATTTTGCCTGAAAATCATGACAAAACTTAAATGACATAATGTGCGCTTTTCTGCCTGCAAAGTTACAAATGGATGCCCGATAACTTTTAACCTGTTTATTATTGTTACGTGATTTTCAGTGCCCCAAAGATGTTACGTTTAGCTTTAAATGTAAATATTTTTCGGACTTATGCCAGCCTTCTTTCTCGCCGCATTATCAGGCGTCTTCGCTTCTGATTTTTTTACATAGATATACTTTATATTTATGCCGCTGCATGATGTGTTTTTGTTCCCTTATTAAGCATCTCTATCATCAGGCCCATTCAGCAGCTCTTGATATTAATCAAGGCTTTACACCTATTTATATATATAGGGCGTTAATTTTTTTAGTGTTTTGATAATTTTTCCGTATCATTTTACTGCTTTTCTGCCTGGTGCTTTTTGTTGTTAAAATGACAATATTGACTTTTGTTTTTTATTGACCTGTCATCTATTTGAAAGTAAAAGAATAATGTCCGTTTTACACTTAAATTTGCAGAAATATGAGCAGCAATAATTATTGCCATGATATAACGGGGCGTATAAGGCGCAAAGTTTTCACATCGAAAAATGCCGGATAGTTTTACTTTGCATAATGTTATTATATAATCTTTTTAGTTATCACGAAGGTATGCAATAGCCTAAAAAAGGAAAAAACAAAGAAAAAACGACTAAGTCATTTCTATAAAAGAACAATTTATGCATAAAAATTGCATCTTTATAGTTAATATTTATTAAATAGGTCTTTTGGTCTGAATATTTATCATAAACAAATATTTTTATGCATTTTTTCTAATAAAAAAGTTAGCGCGTTACAAAATTATTACTAACTTTGTCCAAGTTAAAACAGTAAAATTGCATTAATAATGAAAAAATTTTTATTATCAATTGTTTTTGCGCTAGGAATATTGTGTTCTGCAAATGCGCAGTTACCGTCTGTAACACTTAAAGACATTAATGGTAAGACAGTGAGAACAGACACGTTGTCAAACAATGGCAAACCTTTCATCATTGATTTCTTTGCCACATGGTGCAAGCCTTGCAACCGTGAGCTGACTGCCATCAGCGAAGTTTATGACGAGTGGCAGGAAGAGACCGGCGTAAAGGTGATAGCCGTTTCTATTGACCAGGCACAGAACATCAACAAAGTAAAACCTCTTGTTGACAGTCATGAGTGGCCGTATGAAGTACTGCTTGAC
Source organism: Xylanibacter sp. (assembly GCF_057607445.1). Lineage (NCBI taxonomy): Bacteria > Pseudomonadati > Bacteroidota > Bacteroidia > Bacteroidales > Prevotellaceae > Xylanibacter > Xylanibacter sp. The sequence goes on from NZ_DBLZAX010000004.1 coordinate 100,014, forward strand.
CCGAACAGCGATTTCAAGCGTGCACTTGGAATTCAGATGATTCCTTACACACTGATCGTTGACGGAAAGGGTAATATTGTTTATAAACACAACGGATACACAGAAGGAGCTGAACAGGAACTCATTGAGAAAGTGAGAGAGCTCGTAAACAAATAATGTCACATAGTGCTGACTATAGAATAATTGACACTTATGCACAAGTATAATAAAATTTTCTGTCTCTTGCTTATGCCTGCTTTGTCTTTGACAGCAATGGCACAAGAGACAGAAGAAAAAAAGATAACCGTCAGCGGAAGTATCCAAAGCGACATCCTTATTCCGCAAGACGATGAAGCAATTGGCACCGAAAAAGTTAATGAATGGGCTTTGACCAACACATTCGCTGATGTGAATGTAATGAGCGAGCATATCGATGCCGGAGCACGTTTCGAATTTCTGAAACATCCTCTACCCGGATTCGAAAAAGCCTACAAGGGATGGGGAGTTCCTTATTTCTATCTGAAAACACACTTTAAAAATTGGGACCTTACGTTAGGTAACTTCTACGAGCAGTTCGGCTCAGGCTTTATCCTCCGTACATACGAGGAGCGCACACTGGGCATCGACAACTCTTTGCTTGGAGGACGCCTGACAATAAAGCCGCTGCCCGGAGTTTCGATAAAGGCTCTTAGCGGTAAGCAGCGAAGATATTGGTCACACAACGACTCATGGGTGTCTGGTGCAGACGTTGAACTCGGTCTCGACCAGTGGTTCAAGGGCCTGAGCAACAGCGGAACATATCTTACACTCGGTGCTTCATGGGTAAACAAGTACGAGAAAGAAGAAGACGTCATGGTTGATGCTACGCACAAGCTTAACCTGCCTACAACGGTAAACGCTTTTGACGTGCGTGCAAATTTACAGAAAGGAAACTTCAGCCTTCTCGCAGAATACGCGTGGAAGACACAAGACCCGACGTTCGACAACGGATATATATATCGTAAAGGAAACGTGGCAATGTTGTCAGCTTCTTATTCAAAGAGAGGCTTGAGCGTATTGCTGCAGGCAAAGCGCAGCGACAACATGTCGTTCCGCAGTCGCAGGTCGATGACGCTCACTTCTTCATTCATCAACCACCTGCCGGCTTTCACCATGGATCAGACTTATGCGTTGGCTGCCATGTATCCTTATGCTACCAATCCTGACGGCGAATGGGCCTTCCAGGGTGAGTTCGGCTATAAGTTCAAGCGTCATACGCTCCTTGGCGGTAAGTATGGCACAAACGTAAAGGTGAACTTCTCTCACATTCGTGGTATTGATACTAACGTAGTGGGTGGAGCTGGCACAGACGGATATGGCTCTGCTTTCTGGAAGATGGGCGACGAGACTTTCTATCAGGACTTGAACGTACAGATTGAGAAGAAGCTGACACGTCAGTTCAAACTCAACCTCATGTACATGAACCAGTTCTACAATAAGACAATAGTAGAGGGTGAGGGTGGTATGATTCATTCAGACATCTTCATCGCCGATGCAAAATATCAGTTCAACAATAAATTCACTCTGCGCGGCGAACTTCAGTATCTGTCTACAGACGACGACCTCGGCGACTGGTGGTATGCTCTGTTGGAGCTGTCAGTGCTTCCCAACTGGATGTTCACAATTGCCGACGAGTATAACAGTGGCGTGACAGACCTTCATTACTATCAGGGATACGTAACATTCAACAAAGGATCACACCGTATACAGCTCGGCTATGGCCGTACACGTGCAGGATATAACTGCTCAGGCGGTGTATGCCGTTACGTTCCGGCAAGCAAGGGTGTAACACTTTCGTACAACTATAACTTCTAAACAGAGATGAAGCTGAAAAATAACATATATAATAAGTTTGCCATCTGTGCAGCAGCACTTTCTCTGATGGCATGTAGCAACATTGATGAGGACGACCGACTGATAGAGGTGGAACCGGTGCAGGTCGCAAGGCGCGTGCTCATCGAGGACTTTACGGGACAGCGCTGCGTCAATTGCCCTGAGGGAGCGGCGAAGATAGAGGATATGATGAGGGAGTATGGCGCCGATAACATAATAGCTGTAGGCATACATGGTGGCCCGTTTGCCAAGACTACAACAGGACAACCATTCCAGCTATGGACCGAGACAGGCGAATATTATTACCAAAAGAATAATATAGAGGCATCACCGACAGCATTATTTGATAGGAAGGCTAAGTCGAGTGATGTTGACAAATGGATGGGATTAGTGTATGATGCGATAAAGGTTGCTGCTCCACTCGAACTTGACGCAACAACATCTTATGATGAAGCAACAAGAACCGTAACCATAAATGTTAATGCAAAAGGCGTGCTTGATGTTACAGGTAAACTGCAGCTTTGGCTTACTGAAGACAATATAACAAACATTCAGTATATGGAGAATGACATAATTAATCCGTCATATGTGCATAATCATGTATTCCGCACAGCTGTCAACGGACAGGACGGAGAAGATTTCAGCATAGCTTGGGACGAAGAAAAGACTGTAACAAACACTTATGTCTTGGATGAAGACTGGAAGGCTGAAAATATGTCTGTTGTAGCATTTGTTTATAACAATAGTGGCGTTCAGCAGGTAGTTAAAGTACCCGTTATCAGTACTGAAGACGACGCACAGCCGAATGAATGATAAATAATGTCGATGAGAGTGTATTTCATTTTTATGCACTCTCATTGATACCCTCTTTTAATCTTAACTATAAAAACAATTTTAACATTTTAATAAAAAGAACAAGATGAAAAAGTTATTTACTCTTTGTATCGCTTTGTTATTTAGCTGTGTAGCAATGAATGCACAGAATTTTATATTTGTCGATGGTGAAGGCAATACCATTGAAAATGGCGCAACTCTTACAATGGATCAGGTATCCTATAAAGAGGATTTCGTATTTAATCCTGATGGCTCTTATGAGATTATACAGGTGCCCATGATTCCTTTAAGTGGAGTTTATATTAAGAATAACTCTTCAGAATCTCAGAGCTGTAAAGTTACTTATAATGTTACGGCTTTGCCTAATGGCACATTTGCTGCCTGCTGTGCAGAAAACTGTTCAAATTTGGATAGTGAAGGTACAATAGAGAAGAATGCCAATGCAGATGCTGGCAAAACTATTGATATCTCAACTGATACAGAGTGGATTCCTGTTGCTGCAGGTACAACTACAGTGAAAATATCAGCTCAGGGATCTAAATCTATGCTGCCTGATTCTGAAATTACTATTAATTTCATTTATGATGGTACTGCAAGTATAGACGGTATTCAGAATAATGCAGATAATAAGGTCGTAGCACGCTATTCAATCAATGGTCAGCTTCTTGATGCTCCTCAGAAAGGCATAAACATCCTGAAGTATGCTGACGGACGTATAGAGAAAGTGATTGTAAAGTAAAATAAATCCTATTTTTTAATTTTTATTGTATGGTAAAGAAAAGTTTATATTTATGTATCCTGTTGGCTTTGGGCCTGCTGTGGGCAATTCCGTCTTCAGCACAGGAAGCACAGCTTACCACTGTGAGTTTCCCCAAGGCTGCAGCTTTCACATCTTTGTCAGACAATGGCTTGTGGGCTACTGCTGCTGGTGTGAATGATGATGATCAAAGTAAGTATGCCTATCCTTATCTTATTAATGTAGAGACAGGTGCTCTTACTGAACTCTGGGTTGAAGCAGACTTGATAAAGTCACTCGAAGCTACAGACGTTACTAATGATGGAAAAATCATTGTTGGTACCTATGACAGCAAGCCTGCTTATTATGACATGAATCAGGGTAAGTGGATCACTCTTCAGTCTGAGAATCCTGGAAAAGCTACATCTGTAACACCTGATGGTAAATACATCAGCGGATGGAGCAATTCTAGTAGCTTCTCAGGTGATGCTTATGTTGAAACACCGCTTTTGTGGGAGAAGCAGTCTGATGGTACATATCGTGCAATTGATGTGTATGCTGAACTTCCTAACTTCCCAAAGAAAACAAAGCTTGGAACAAACACTCAGCAGGTACGTATAGACAAGGTTAGTCCTGATGGTAACATCCTTTCTGGTATTATTAACTTTGTAACTCCTGCAACTGTTTGCTATTATGTTTACAACAAGACAACTCAGGAGTGCAAATATGTAGACAATGCTCTCGGAGAAGTGCCTGACGAAACATTTGTTGACGAGTCAACAATGAGTAACAATGGTAAATATCTTACCGGTATCGTACAGGTGGCTGGTGGTTCATACATTTCAAGCTATCTTTACAATACAAGCGACAACTCTTGTATATTATATAATACAGAAAGCGAAGAGCAAGACCGTGCCGGAAGTGCTGTTTCAAATACAGGCGTTGTATTTGCTTGCAGTCCTGCCGTAAACCCTGTCCGTTCTGCTTACGTACGTGTGGGTAGTCTTTGGTACGGAATAGACGAAATTCTTTCTGGCCGTTATGATATGAACTTCTATGAGCGTACTGGCTATGATTTCACAGGAACAATTCAAGGAGTTTCTGATGATGAAAAGACCATGATCGGTATGTCTGAGACAAAGACAAAGGGTTATATCATTCGTCTCCCTGAAACTATCAGCGAAGCTGCAAGCAGCGTTAATCCATTAGGCACTTATGGCGTTTCTCCTGCTTATGGCTCTAAGTTTGCTAAATTCAGTCAGATGAAGTTGGCTTTCTCTAAGTCTGCCGCTGTAACATCTGGTGTTAAGGCTCAGTTCATGGACGCTTCTGGTAAGGTGTTGAGAGAGTATAACATTACAGCTCAGTCTGGTAACAAGACATTCACTATTGGTGGTATACCTCAGGCTCTCAATGCTGACGAGGAATATACAATGAAGATCCCTGCTGGGGCATTCTATTTGATGGCAGACAACTCTATCAAGAGTGATGAAATCTCAATTAAGTATATCGGCCGTGCCGAGGCTCCGGCTGCTGTACAGCAGGTTTCTCCTGCAGATCAGGCAAATGTATCTGAAATAAGTTCAGAGCATCCTGTACAGATTCTCTTCGATTTGTCTATCGCTATATCTGAAGATGCTAAGGCTTATCTGTATAGAGATGGTCAGACATCACCGGTTTGTGAACTTAACTTTGTGCAGGGAGCAGAAAGCACAATCCTTCTGTATCCTAGCCTCAAGCGTTATCTTGAAAAAGATGAGAAATATAAGGTTGTTGTAGAGGCTGGTTCTGTTACAGATATTATTGGATTCTGTCCGAACAATGAGATTACAATTAATTACACAGGTGCATACGAGCCTGAAATCAGTTCTGACGGAAGCCTCTTCTCTGATGACTTCAATGATCCTAGCAACTCTATGGTTAAATACCTCCTTTATGAAGGTGACCACAACAAGCCGTCAAGTGCAATGCAGGATTTAGGCTTTGATGCCGACAATTCTCCTTGGCTTTTCGTAATCCGTGAATCAGAAAGCAGCTCTGACTACTGTGCAGCTTCAACATCTATCTATAATCCTACAGGAAAATCAGACGACTGGATGTCAATACCTCGTCTGTCAATAAAAAATGCCGACTATTATCTCAGCTTTGACGTTCAGTCATACTATAAGTCAAAGGCAGACAGACTTAAGGTTCTCGTTCTTGAGGATGATGCTGTTTATTCTAACTTCACAACAGAACTTTATGAGAAGTTCAAGGCTAATGGTAAGGTTCTTTATGACGAGCAGCTTTCTCCCGGTGAGTCAGAGGAAAATCTGACAGGTGACTGGACACATGTTGAGAAATCTCTCGCAGAATATGCAGGTAAGAATATCTATATCGCTTTCGTTAATGAGAACGAAAATCAGAGTATGATCTTCTTGGATAATCTGAAGGTTTACTACAAGGGCGACTTCAACTTCGTTCCTAATGTAGAAAGCACGCAGGTTAACAAAGAGTCTACAAATGTTGGTGTAATAGTTAAGGTCACAAGTGATAAGACTTATAACACTATTAATGCAACACTTACTTCTGAAGACGGCTCATTCAAGAGCACTTATACAGATACACCTAGCAAGCCTATAACAAGTGCAGAGAATTATTCTTTCACATTCCCTGACAAGTTGCCTCTGACTGTAGGTGCACAGAATAAGTATACTATAAGCATTGATCTCGGCGGTACTGTTTACAGCCAGACAAACACTATCAGCAACCTTGCTTTTGAGACAACAAAGCATGTAGTTATAGAAGAAAGCACTGGTCAGCAGTGTAAGAATTGTCCTCAGGGAATCCTTGCAATGGAAAATCTTGAGAAACTTTACGGTGAGCAGGTTATACCTATCGCTATTCATAGCTCTATAATCGGAACAGACCAGTTTGCTTATGAGAACTATAATACATATTTCGGTATAACAGCACAGCCTATGGGTCTGGTTAACCGTATAGACACTCTTTATGCGCCGATGTATGTTGATGGAAGCGAGCAGTATCACTTCGATTCACCAGAAGGCAACAATACATTCTATGATGTAGCTCAGCGTGAGTTCGAAAATTATGCAATTGCAGATGTAAGCATCGACAAGGCTATTTACGATGCTTCAAGCAAGAACATACAGATTACAGGTAATGTAAACTATGCTCTAACCATGAACTCTCTGAACCACAATCTTGCATTTGTTGTTCTTGAGGATGGTTTGGAAGGACCTCAGCTTAATGGCTTCTACGTTCTCGACCAGCCTATATTCGGTGAGTTCGGTAAGGGCGGCAAGTATGGTTCAAGCGTTGCTGTTGTAACATTCAACGATGTTGCACGTAAAGTGCCAAACGACAACTTCGCAGGTGAATCAGGTTTCATCCCTGTAAGCGTAACTGCAGGTCAGCCTGTTGCATTCAATAAGGTATTCAGCCTGCCTGAAAACGTTAAGAACTGGGATAACACTAAGGTTGTTGTTATGTTGCTTGATGCAAATACAGAGCGCGTTCTGAATGCTGCAAGACTTAAGATGTCAGCCGGAACAGCTGGAATCAACGATGCAACAGTATCTGAAAACGGTATCACAATTTCTGGTGAGAACGGTTCAATAAGCGTTAACGGCGGAAGCGATCTCAACGTTACAGTTTATGATGTAAGCGGAAGCGTAATAAGCAATGTCAACTCTACTTCTGGTGCTGTTAAGGTAAGCACAGGCGGAAAGAACGGCTTGTTTATCGTTAAGGCTACAAGCGACGGCGTAAGCGTTGTTAAGAAAGTAATCGTTAAATAAATATTTAGATCGGCCTTGTATGTTTGTATCAGAAAAACACTTCACAAAACATAATACAGCAGACAGCAAGGCATGGACCTTAAGAACCTAAGATATAGAAAAGGGTATGGGGCTAGTCCCCAACCCTTCCTATATAATTTAATGCTAACTTATTATTAATTTAAAATTAAGTATTATGAAATCTTTACTAATCAGTTTGATGGCATTCCTATGTGTCTTGGGGGTCAATGCAACCCCGACAGGTTCGGGTACCCAAGAGGATCCGTATGTGATTGCCGATGGAGACAATTATGTGGTAAATGCTCCCGTTTATGCAAGCTTCACAGCTCCTGGAGATGGTACCTTAACATTGTCATACAATTTAATGAAAGATCCCGCGTTTACTGTAGTTGGCGGTGATGTTATGCCGTTTACATGGGGTATGGGTGCTCCAAGTACTTCTACTTTGGAGGTTAAATCTGGTGAAACCTATGTAATTTATAATGCAAATACAATTGACTGGGAGACTACTATTACAGTTTCATTTACAGCGGCATCTGGTGACGCTTTGTAAATTTTAAGTTCAGAGCCTGAGCAGGGTTCAAAGGTTGAGAAAATCAGCTGGGATAATCAGGTTAAGGTTACATTGAACAAGAAGGTTAAGTATGTTCACTGTAAGTTCCATGGTGATGAAGGCATTATGCACCAGTATTATACATCTGAGGCTGAAGAAGGTGAAGATGTTATCATGGTTGGTCCTGAGAAAATTGTAAAAGACGACCGCGTTCTTGATAATGCATGGTATATGTATGAAGGAAATACATACGAAATCATTATTGAGTCATATCAGACTAAGGAAGGTATGGAGCAGGGTACTGAAACTCCTGAGACAACAACTCTGACATTTGAAGGTGGTACAGCAAAAGTTGAAAAGACTGTTGTAAATCTTGTAAAAGTTGAACCGGAACCAAATGTCGTTTATCCTACAGAAGACCAACTGCTCAGCTTTAAGGATGACAGAAAGGTTGTAACTGTTGAAGTTGACAAGAAGGTTAAAGTTAAGAACTGTGTTTACCCGATGGGTATGTACGGAACATTAGACTGGGAAAAGGCAGAAGTATCATATACAGAAGAAGGCCACTCTATTATCAAGTGTACTATGTCTGAAGCGTTCTATAATTTTATGGGAACTATTGTAACAGACGTTATCCTTCAGCTTGATCTGACTGATGAAGAGGGCAATGAAATTGAGCCTAAGGCAGAAGGCTTCCCTGAAAGTGTTGTATTCGGAAGCGGTTACAACTTTACATTTGGTGTGAACGATGGTCGTTTTGCAGACGCTTCTTTGAAATACAAGTCTGTAACTCCTGCAGAGAATTCTTACAGCACAAGTTTGGGTAAGATGGAATTTGCATACGATGAGCGTGTATATATTACATCTACAGCTAATGCAGCCGTTTACAAAGGTGAAGAGAAAGTTGCTGATGCAATTTTGACTTCAAATGAAGATGAAACAGGTCTTATCGTAACAGCTCAGTTTGTTGAAATTGGTACACAGACTCCGAAAGAAATCAATGAGTTTGGTGCTTATGTACTTAAGGTAGATTCACAGTCAATTGCTAACGAATTGTTCAACGAAGAAACTCCTTGGACTGATGGTTTGCAGGGTCATGGTATATGTAACCCTGACTTCACTGTAGCATTCAACATTGACCCGGTTATTATCACTGTTGAATCTGTAGACCCGGCTCCTTACGTAGAAGGTGGCGAGTACAGCAAGGAGATTCCTGCTGAGATCAAGATTACATTGAGCGGTGAGAATGCTAAAGTAAACTCTGCTCTTGTAACTTATGGTATGAACACTCGTGTTCCTGCTGAAGCAAAGGTTGAAGGCAAGGTTATAACTGTTACAGTTCCTGAGGCTGCCCTCGCAGAGAACAACATTGGCGTATCAGTTTCTGCTGTTAATGAAAATGGTACACCTATCAGCTACGGTACAGACGGTGTTATCCTGCTCGCATATCAGATGCCTAGGAACATACTCGTTCCTACAGAGGTTACACCTGCAGACGGAAGCACTGTTAAGTCAATTGCTACTGTTGAACTTACTGTAGATTCTAAGTATGGTGTTGGTGAACTGAACACAAACAATGTTATCACAGTTAAGAAAGACGGTGCTGAGGCAAGCAATATCTCTGCAGCGATCGATTATGCTACAGGTGATGACATGAATAAGATGATGATTACGTTTACTCCGGAAATAACAGAAGATGGTACTTACACTGTTGTTATTCCTGAAGAAACATTCTATAATCTTGACGGCAATCTCTTCAATCCTGAGTTGACATACACATTCATCGTTGACAATTCTACAAACATCGGTGGCGTAGAAGTTGAAGATGCTAATGCTGTTGTTGAGGTTTACAGCGTAGACGGCTGCCTCGTAAGCAAGGGTAAGAAAGCTGACGTAATGAAGAAACTCGTTAAGGGTATCTATATCATCAACGGCCAGAAAGTGGTTATCCGCTAATCTGCCGTAGATTTTAAATAAAAAGCTAAAGGCTGCAGCCTGTCGCTTTAGCCTTATGGCAATAGCGCATCGACCAGCCTTTAGCTTTTTCCTCAAAATAAAACAGACAAGAATATTTAGACATGAAACGACTTATTTTTACTTTAATCGGTATTGTATTGGGGTTGACAGGTTTAAAGGCTGTTACTTTTACTCCGATTGAGATTAATGACCCGTCTGAGTCTGTAACTATTAAATTGCAGCCAGGTGCAAACTATTTACAGCTGAAGGCTATTGAGAGCAACACCATCCACTTTAATGTCGGATATTTTGGCATTATGATGTTTGAATGTAATGCCATGGGTGAAGAGGGCAACAACCTTTCTATAAGCTATGACGCTGAAGGTCACAAAATCTTCAGTAGTGAGGTTGAGGAAGGAAAAACTTATTATTTCTCAACCAGTATGATTACTGAGCCTTCAATAGATGTTACAATTTATTATGGTAACGGAGAAGGCATGCCTATCACATTGACATCTAACTTTTCGGATGGTGATACCTATACAGTTTCTGGCTCAAACCTTGAATTGGCTTTTGACCGTACGGTTGATATAGCCCACAACTGGATTGAGTATGGTGAGGAGGCTGACGGCGTATTTAAAACAAAGGAAGAGATTCCCGCAGCATATATCAATGGTACCTATACTACTCAGTATTTCTATAGCATCGAGCTGAGCAAGTTTATCCGTGAGATGGCTGAAGACGGTAAACTTGAGGTTGGTGATAAGTTTAAAATCACTCTTGAAGGTATTTGCGATGCTAACGATGAGAGCGTAATCTATGGTGAAGACGGAAACTATTCTGTTACACTGATTATGGGTGAGATGCCCGGTGAGCTGGTTTCTGTAACTCCTGCACAGGGTACAACTCTTTACACATATTATCCTGAAACAGGAGATGAAGGCTTGCTGACATTTACTTTCACAGACGAACTTAATACTGATAAGAGCAAGGTAACAGTAGACCTGACTTATGGCGATTCAGAGGCCGGTTCTATGGGCTCATTTAATCCTGAATTTACAATCAATGGTAATACTGTTGTTGTAGACATCCGCGGTTATCGTTTCCCTGAAACAGTAGAAAGTTCAAGAGATGGCGAGGTACAGACTGTGATAACAATGAATATCAAGGGCCTTACAACCGCAGACGGACGTCCCATTATCACAAACAACGCTTCTGCTGGAACAAGTGGCATCGTTGTTACTTATCCTCTTAAGAAACAGGAAATAGATTTCATCTATGATTTCTTGCCTACAGAAGGCAGTTCTTTGGCTGATTGCAGCGAGATTATAATCTGGTTGCCGGAGGAAGTTGGCGTTATTACTTTTGACAAGGTTCTGCTGCAGTGGCTCAACAACCGCGGCACACTCCAGACTAAGGAATTCAAGGCAGAGGATGTTCCGTTTGCTTATGATAAATCTTATGCGGGTTATGTAAGCCATATTCCACTCGCCGGCGTAAGCAAGGACCGTGAGGTTACATTGACTGTAGAAGGTGGTATGCTCAGCAATGGCGACAGCATTGAGATTACAGGTAAATTCAACACTAATCCTACAGGTATAGATTCAGTTCTTGGTGAAGATGCCAATGCCGTTGTTAAGCTTTACACAATCGACGGTATCCTCGTTAAGGAGGCTCCTGCTGCAACTGTTCTTACAGGTGTTAAGAAGGGCGTTTATATCATGAACGGCAAGAAGGTTGTTGTAAAATAATTACTGCAATTTTATATATAACTGACAATTTCGCAGGCTGTCTCATTTATTTTATGAGGCAGCTTGTTTTTTTATTGAAGATTCAGAACATGTATGATTAAGATTAATCACGCGTTGACGATTTTGCGCACGATGATCAATCGTGAGCATTGAACGCAAAATTCTGATGTCTGTTATGCATGTTTTGCTTGTGTTTCTCTTTTATACGCCAGCGTGTTGCTTGGTTAAAAGCATGGTTTTATTGGTCCTTATAATGACCTGTCTGTAATGGGCGATTATTGTATTCGGCAGTTTGCCGACAAACTGTCCGCCGTAAATAAGCCGTAAAAAGTTTTTTGAAAAAACTCATCACTCGTCACATCCGTGCGTAAGTTGCTGACAGTTCGACTGTTAATGTGTGATGAGTTGAATTTTCAACTCATCACATCGGAGCAATTTAATGTATTTTCCTGCTTTGGGCTTACTCTGTGTGATGAGTTGCAACGGCAACTCGTCACACCGCAACGATTTGACATTCAGGACGTTATGTCGCAATGTGACGAGTGACGAGTTTCTTCGCAAAAAAATAAACCTAAATTGTTTACAGTGTACTTCCCTAAATTTGGTTTACTTTAAAGAGTCCTTTCCCTATGGCGTTCCGTGTTTTCTGCTTATGCAAAAGACGTCCTTTCACGTTGCAAAAGGGCACGTTTTACAGCGTGAAAGCATACCTTTTGCACTGCAGAAGGACGTCTTTTGTGTTGCTGGTCTAATGCTGTTGCCTGAGCCTTTGTGGCGTTATGGCCATGACAATACCATCAGACACACTATCCAACGATTTTTCCGTCAAACAGGTGTATCGTTCTGTGAGCTATCTGAGCGTCGTGCTCGTTGTGCGTAACCATCACTATTGCCGTGCCGTCCTGATTCAGTTCTGTCAGCAGGCGCATCACCTCGGCGCCGTTCTTAGAGTCGAGGTTACCCGTAGGCTCATCCGCCAGAATCAGCTTGGGGCCGAACACCACGGCGCGGGCTATTGCCACTCTCTGCTGCTGACCGCCCGAGAGCTGATGCGGAAAGTGCTTTGCACGATGAGTTATGCCCATGCGCTTCATCACCTCCTGCACCTTCTGTTTTCTTTCAGCCTTACCTACTTTCAGATATGTCAGGGGCAGCTCGATGTTCTCCTCCACGTTAAGTTCGTCAATGAGGTTAAAGCTCTGGAACACAAAGCCTATCTGTCCTTTGCGTATGCCCGTGCGGTCTTTTTCCTTCAGCAGCGACACCTCCTGGCCGTCGAGCCAGTATTGGCCCGAAGTGGGGTTGTCCAGCAGTCCGAGAATGTTCAGCAGCGTAGACTTGCCGCATCCCGAAGGCCCCATTATTGCCACAAACTCACCGTCTTCCACGTTGAACGTTACGTTGTCAAGCGCTATAGTCTCCACTTCTTCAGTGCGGAACGACTTGCTAAGATTTTCTACCTTTATCATATTCTGTTCTATTTTATGCCCCCTCACGGCTTTCGCCGTATTCGTGAGCTCGGTTAGTTTTATTGTTTCTATATTTTCTTCAAAGCCTGCTTTTCAGGCGTTAAGTGCTTATTCGTTCTTCAGGTATTTTACAGGATTGCTGTTTGCCGTGCGGTAAGCATTGGCGGCCACGGTCGCAGCAATAACCGCCACCACTGCCAATATGCCTGCCACGAAGAGCCACGGGCTCATGTTTGTCCTCACGCTGAAGTCCTCAAGCCATTTGCCCGCCACAATCCCGGCAAGAATAGCTCCTGCTATTGCCGACGGAACGGCCGTCAGCAGCACGTTGCCCAGCACCATGCGCAGCACGCTTATGGCGGTTGCACCGTTCACCTTGCGTATGGCTATTTCCTTGCTTCGCCTCTGCATCTCGTCGTTCACGTAGCCTATGAGTCCCATCAGAGCTATAAGCAACGCGCATATTCCTGCCGTCATGACAGCCGAGCGGAAATGCTTTACGCTGTCATACCATGTGTCCAGCTGCCGTGCATAGCTGTCCACGATGATTGTTTCGTCAGGATAAAGCCTCTGCAGCCGCTGTTGCACCGCCTGCATATTGTCTGCCGTAAGGTCGTGAAACTTCAGCAGAAAATAACTGATGTAGCTGCCGTAAGGGTCGGAGTGGAACATCATCGTGGGGCGGTCGTCGTCGTCGAGCGCCGTGTTGGCGTGAAAATTATCGTATATTCCTACTATGGTGAACAGGTCTTTGCCCGTCTGGCTGTGTTCCGTTATCAGAATCTTACGTCCAATCACGTCTTTCCATTTCTTCTCGTTCTTCAGCTTCTGGGCGAAGTCGGGGCTTACCATCATCTCTTTCAGACTGTCGCTGCTGGCGTTGAATCCGCGTCCCTGTCTGAGCTTTATGTCCAACATGTCGAGATAGTTGTCGCCTGCCATATACAGGTCGGTGGCGTTAAACATCTCCTCACCGGTTTCCGGGTCAACAATGTTGTTGCCGCCGCCGTTTGAAAACAAGGGAGATGTTACAGCCGTCCATGCCTCAATCTCTGGCATTTTGCTTAGTTCTGTAACCATGGCGCTGCGCTTTTCGCCCTTTATTTGGTTTACGTTGACTATCGCGAGGCGGTCATAAGAGTAGCCGAGGTCGAAGTCTGTGAGCTTGGAATATTGGCTGTTGACTATCAGCAGCAGGCATACCAGAAAACTGACGAATAAAAACTGCACCGCCAGCAGTGCCATCTTCCAGCGCCTGCGGCTCTCGGTGAAGTTGCGGAACGCCGTTGTTACGGGCACGGCATTGTATATCCTGCCCGGCAGCAGGGCGCTAACGATGAACACCACTATCAGCAATGCTGTGAGGAACAGTGTGCCCTTGCCGGTGAAAAGTGAGCTGACCGGGGCCGACAGCAGCGTCTCTATCGAGCCTTTGCAGGCGTATATCAGTGCTGCGGCCAGCATCATTGCCAGCACGATATGCAGCAGGGTTTCGGCCATGGTTATGCCTAATATGTTACGCGGCATGGCTCCGTAGCATTTTCTTACGGCCATTTCGCGTCCTCTCGTAACCGTGTTGCCAATCACAATCAGCAGATAGTTGAGCACGCTTGCCGCGAGAATCACCGCCGCTAATATCATCATCATGAGGAATGTCTGCCTGAAGTAGCTGTCCTCTTGGTGATATTTTGATATGGGAGTGAACTTCAGTGAGAATTTTATCTCTTCCTTTTCAAGTAGGGCAAGAAATTTGCTTACTATTTCGTTCACCTTATTGTCAAAGTCGCCCTGCTCAGGATGGCATCCCTTGCTCACCTTTATGAACGAGTAGTAGCGGTCGTTGCCCGCCAGATTGTCCTGTCCGTCGTAGCTGAAGCTGCGCTGTGTCGTCATTGAGAGCATCACGTCATAGTCGTGAAAAGAAGAGTTCCACGGATAGTCTTCGTATACTGCGCCTATGGTCATCGTCAGTCCCGGAATAGAAGTAAGCTCCAGCTTGCGTCCTATCACGTTGCCGCCCATACGCTCAGCCATAGTCCGTGACACAAGACAGTAATACGGCTTTGCCAGCACCTCGTCGGCGTTGCCCTCCAATATCCTGGTCGGGAACATTTTGAAGAAACACGAGTCAACAACGTATATGTTACCTTTGACGCGTCGTTCTCCGTTTATCTTCATTTCCTCATCATTGCATGCAGGGTTTATTCTTGTTGCCGTTTCTATCTCGGGAATATATTTTTTCAGCGTCGTGGCTATACCTCCGGGCGTGTTGCCGTATGTAGCTTCCGGATCAGAGCCCCGGCTTATCTTTTCGCTTATGCGGTATATGCGGTCATGGTCGGGGTAGCACGTGTCGTATTCGTGCTCATACCATAGTTTCGCTATCAGCACCGACGCCAGTGCAAAGCCAATGCCGAGGCACAATATCTTTATTATGTTGTGCTGTCCACGGCGTGTCAGGTTCTTTAATGCTTGCGTTATGTTGTTCATCTTCTGATATGTTGTTTAATGATTTTTCTTGTTGTCTGCTTGCCGCAGTCTTGTCTTACGGTGCCCGGCCTATTCCTGCCTGATATTCTTCACGGGGTTTTCGTTGCTCGCCATCCAGCTCTGCACAGCCACGGCGGCCAAGCTGATAAGCATAACGATTACTCCTGCCGCCACAATCCACGGCCACCATACTATGCGGTAGCTGTATTGCTCGATCCATTTCGACATGAAATGAACCACTATCGGCACGGCTATGACAAATGCGATGCCCACGTATAGCATGAACGTGCGTATCAGTCGCAGGCGTATCTGGTTGCCGGTAGAGCCGAACACCTTGCGCACGGCAATCTCTCTTGCGCGCTGCTGTATGAAGTATGTCGACATGGCCACAAGTCCGAGCAGCGAGATTATGATGGCTATGAAGGCGAAGAGCGACACGATTTTAGACGTGCGGATTTCCTGCTCGAAGCGTTTCTCTATCTGTTTGTCTACAAACGGCGGTGTGCTTTCGTCCACTTCCTCATGAAACACCTCTTTATATATCTCCTTTATACGGGCGTATGCCTCCACGGGGTCGCCCTCTACGAGTATTGATATGTTGAGGGGTTGCTTAATGTTCCTGCACGTCAGCAATATTATGCCTTTCGTGTTGTTGCATATGTCGCGCACGTGGAAGTCGTTGATTACACCCCCGTATCTTGCGCTTTTTGCAAAGTATGTCAGCACGAAACTGTCAAACCTTTCGCTCATATGCGTTGAGTTTGGTTTCATATGCAGATATTGCAGGGCTTGGTCGTTCATGTAAATTATGCTGTCACCTTTCAGGTTGAAGTCGTTTTTCATCTTTATGCCGTATATCTTCATCATTTCAGGCGTGCCTGTTATGAAGTTGAAGCGGCTTATGTCCTTGTCTCCTTCAAATTGCACAGACGGGTCGTTGCCTCCGTCAGCCGGGGTTCCGTTAGACGGGGCCACAGCCTTTACCGGCGGAAGAGCACGTAGACGGTTGATAAACTCGTTGGTAAGGTCGTTGTCCGTTGTGTAGTTAAGCTTTAAGGCTATTATGTTCTTCGTGTTGAAGCCAAGTGGAGCTTTCGTCAGATGAAGCATCTGGCAGACCATAATAAAGGCGCATGCCAGCATGGTTATGGTTATGATGTTCTGTACGGTTATGAAGATGCGCGAGAAAATCATCTTTGTCTGCGTGCGGAATGTTCCGCGCACCACCTCGATGGGCTTCACCCGTGACAGTATTGTGGCAGGAAGTATGCCGGCAATGATGCTCACCGCAATGACGACAACAGCCGTCAGACCAATGCAATATGGGTGTATGAGCAAAGACAGATTGAGCCTTGTGTCGAGCAATCGGCCTGCATAAGGGGCGGCTATATGTACCAGCATAACGGCGATAAGCAGCGAAATGGCACACATCACGAGCGATTCTATAAATAAGTTGACTGCCACTCTGTTCTTGCTGCACCCGAAGAGCCTGCGTGTAGCCATCTCTCTTGCGCGGTAACCGCTTTGTGCAACGGTCAGGTTTATGTAGTTGATAATGGAGAAAAGCAGCGTAACGAGTCCCACGGCGAACAGAATTTTTACCAGCATAAGGTTGCCGAGATGTAGTCCTGAATAGGCGTTGAGTCCGGAGAAATACAGTTTGTCAAGGCGCGTTATCGTGGGATGCCAGTCTTTGACGGTCTCATGCAGATACGTTTTCACTTCATTCCGTTTAGCCATGAAGTCGCTGTTTTCGTGTACCTGTATGAAAACCGAGCACATAAGGTAGTTTGCAAACTGATAGAAATACTCATCCTTGTTTGCAAGGTTCTTGCAGAAAGAGAAGTCGACTATTGCGTCAATGTCTTTATCTATGATGGTGTTGTCAAAGTCTGCCACCACTCCGGAAACGCGAAAGTGGGTGTTGTCGGCGGTTGTTATGTCACGGCCAACGGCATTTGCCGTTCCGAACATGCGGAGCGCCAAGCTCTCCGTCAGCACAATGTTACCTTTCTGCATGAGACAAGTGGCGCGGTTGCCATAGAGCAGGGGGAAGTCGAACATGTCGAAGAATGTCGAGTCGGTCTCCATTACATTTATGTTGACAAAGTTGTCCCTGTCTTTCAGCTTCATGTTTTCGGTTGTGAAGCCGCATGTCTTTTCTATTTCAGGATATCTGTCACGCAAGTATCTTTGGACTATATGGTGACAGTTGGCCGTGCCGATGCTGTCGTTGGACATCAGTCCTATGTTGTATATTCGCTTTGCCTTGCTGTGCTGCTGGTTGATGCTTGTCTCCTGCCACGTGTACAGTCCGATGATGATGACAAATGTCAGGCTTACGGCCAGTCCGAACACATTCACTGCCGTGTATATTTTGTTCCTTGAGAGAAACGTGAAATAGCTTCTAAGGTTGAAGTTGCTCATTGCTGTTTTCGTATATACATTACAAATATTGTTTTTTCTTATGCCTTATGCGGCTGTCTTGCCCATGTGGACATTTGCCAGAGGCATCGTCTTCAGTTGTAGAGATTTATTCCTGCCTGATGTTCTTCACGGGGTTTTCGTTGCTCGCCATCCAGCTCTGCACAGCCACGGCAGCCAGACTTATAAGCATAACGATTGCTCCTGCCGCAACAATCCACGGCCACCATACGATGCGGTAGCTGTATTGCTCGATCCATTTCGACATGAAATGAACGACTATCGGCACGGCTATGACAAATGCGATACCAACGTATAGCATGAACGTGCGTATCAGTCTTACGCGAATCTGGTTGCCTGTAGAGCCGAACACCTTGCGTATGGCAATCTCCCTTGCGCGCTGCTGTATGAAATATGTCGACATTGCCACAAGTCCGAGCAGCGAGATTATGATGGCTATAAAGGCGAAGAGCGATACAATCTTGGATGTGCGTATGTCTTTCTCAAAAAGTTCTGCTATCTGGCCGGTTACAGTCATAGGCCTGCTGTCGTTTATTTCTTCCTTAAACACTTCTTTATAAACCTTCTTCACTTCGTTTAGTGCGTCAACGATGTCGCCTTTCACCTTTATCGTTACATACCAGGGATATTCAATCTTGTCGTTTACGAAGATGAAATACGGACTTATCGGCTGCAGAATATTTGTCGTATGAAAATTGTTTATTACTCCTCCGTATCTTACGTCGACAGGCAGCATGTTTGACTTTGAGCTTTTGTATCTGCGGCTGAGGTGTGTGTCCGTAGGTTTCATGTGCAGCAGTTCCAGGGCTTGGTCGTTAAGATACAGCGTGTTGCCTGACTGAATCTTTTCGCCGTTTTTAGGCGTTATGCCGTATATCTCCATAAATTCCGGCGTTACGTTGAATATGTGTACGGTTGTCTGCGCCTTGTCTCCTTCAAAAGTTATTCCGGTATTGTTTCCTCCATATACGGCACATCCACAGGTGGCTGTGGCTTTTTCTGTACACGGCAGCTCGCGCACTTTGTCTAGAAATACGGTGAGGTCGTTGCCGTTGAACTTCCACGGATCAAATAGGCTTATTATGTTTTCCCTGTTGTATCCTACCGGAGCATTCAGCAGATGCCGCATCTGTATAGACATTATAAGTGCACACGACAGCAGCACTATCGTAATCAGGTTTTCGGTTGTTATGAAGATGCGCGAGAAAATCATCTTTGTGTGCTTTGTCAGCGTACCTCTCACCACCTCAATCGGTTTTACCCTTGACAGCACAGTGGCCGGAATGATGCCTGCCAGCAGGCTTACAGCTACGACAAACAGCACTATTGCGGCTATGGCCCATGGTGTGGCCAGTATTCCTGTGTCTATGTCCTTGCCGATTATGCGGCCTGCGAATCCGGCTGTGGCTGTGGCCATTGCAGCGGCTATAATGCATGAAAAGGCACACATGGTGAGCGACTCGCTGAACATGTTGGTGATGATGCCGGCCCTGCTGCATCCGAAGAGGCGGCGCGTGGCCATCTCTCTTGCGCGGTAGCCGCACTGCGCCACGGTCAGGTTGATGTAGTTCATGATTGAGAACAGCAGAATCACCAGTCCAACGGCAAGCAGGATTCTTACCATGTTAATATTGCCAAACTGCATGACGTTTACTTTCGGCGTGTCGTTGAAGTAGAGCTTGTTGAGCGGTGTCAGGAACGGCCGTAGGGGCATAGCCGGTTCATAGGGCCAGAATGTAGGCCAGAACTTTTGTATGTCGGCTTCTTTCTGCATCAGGTCGCAGCCTTCGCGCACCTGCACGAAGCAGGCACAGTTGGTTACGTTTATCTGTCCCGGAAAATATTTGTCCATGTTTCCTTCACCTTCACGTTCGGCATAAGCAAAGTCAACAAGCGCATCTGTGTTCTTTGATATTATCGTATTGTCGAAGTTTTGTACCACTCCCGTAACCCTGAAGTGTAGCGAGTCGGTGGTCATTATGGTGCGTCCAAGTACGTCGTCAGTGCCGAAATACCGGTGCGCAAACTGTTCTGTAACCACAATGTTGCCCTTGTTGCTAAGACAGGTGGCACGGTCGCCGCGCAGCAGCTTGAAGTCGAACATAGAGAAGAACGTCGAGTCGGTGTTGATAGTGTTCACGTTCAGAACATCGTCGCGGTCTCTGACCTTTATGCTTCCTGTCACCATGCCGCATGTGTTTTCAATCTCCGGATAGTGCATGCGCAGGTTCCGCAGCGACGCGTGATGGCAGCCCATCACCCGGCTGCTGTCATCCATAAACTCAAGTCCTATGTTATATATTCTGTCTGCCTTGCTGTGCTGGCGGTCGATGCTTGTCTCCTGCCACGTGTACAGTCCGATGATGATGACGAATGTCAGGCTTACGGCCAGTCCGAACACGTTCACTGCCGTGTATGTTTTGTTCCTCGAGAGGAACGTGAAATAGCTTTTAAGGTTGAAGTTGCTCATATCCTGTATCTGTTATGTTACACAAATTTTATACTTGTCCGTTCATTTTTCAGAGTTTCCCGGTCATAGCGAAGCCTTTTCTTCACGATGTTTTTTCTGTGACTCTTACTCCTGCCTGATGTTCTTCACGGGGTTTTCGTTGCTCGCCATCCAGCTTTGCACAGCCACGGCAGCCAAGCTGATAAGCATAACGATTACTCCTGCCGCAACAATCCACGGCCACCATACGATGCGGTAGCTGTATTGCTCGATCCATTTCGACATGAAATGAACCACTATCGGCACGGCTATGACAAATGCGATGCCCACGTATAGCATGAACGTGCGTATCAGTCGCAGGCGTATCTGGTTGCCGGTAGAGCCGAACACCTTGCGCACGGCAATCTCTCTTGCGCGCTGCTGTATGAAGTATGTCGACATGGCCACAAGTCCGAGCAGCGAGATTATGATGGCTATGAAGGCGAAGAGCGACACGATTTTGGTTGTGCGCAACTCTTGCTTGAAGCGTTCCTGCACATACTTGTCTACGAACGGCGAACTGGACTCATCGATGTCTTCGTGGAACACTTCCTTATATACATCCTTTATCTTGGCATATGCCTCCACGGGGTCGCCGCTGACGAGTATTGAGATGTTCCACGGATTCTGTATGTTGTTGCACGCCTGTACGAGCAGAGGGTGCTGCTCTTCGAGAATGTTGCGTATGCGTAATTCGTTGAGCACGCCGCCGAATTCAGCATTCTTGCGGAAATACCCATACCTTATCTGTTCGTATCGGCTGCTAAGGTGTCTGTCCGTGGGTTTCATCTGCAATGCCTTCATCGCCATGTCGTTAAGATATACAATGCTGTCGCCTTTGGCGTGCAGGTCGTTTTTCAGCGTAAGGCCGTATATTTTCATCATTTCGGGTGTGCCGCTGATGAACTGGAACGACCATTCGCGTTTCTCTCCGTCAAACGTTACAGTGTTGTTGTTGCCGCCGGTAGCCGGAGTTCCGCATGACGGAGCCACTGCCTTGACGAACGGCAACGAGCGCAGACGGTCTTCAAATTCGCCTGAATTCTGGCTGGAGTAGTTGTCAAGATATTCTATGCAGATAATGTTCTCGGTGTTGAAGCCCAGCGGTGCCTTTGTAAGATGCAGCATCTGCATCGACATTATCATGGCGCATGCCAGCATGGTTATGGTTATAATGTTTTGCACCGTTATGAAAACGCGCGAGAATATCATCTTGGTATGCGTGCGGAACGTGCCGCGCACCACCTCGATAGGCTTCACCCTTGACAGTATTGTTGCCGGAAGCACACCTGAGGCGAGGCTCACCAGCAGGATGAAAGCCGCCATAATGCCTAAAGTAAGCGGACTTGCAAGCAGGCTGAGGTCGAGCTTTGTGTTAAGCAGCTGGCTTGCGTATGGCGCGCACATACAGGCCAACGCCACGGCTATGAGCAGGGAGATGACGCACATCACCAACGATTCGGTGAACATGTTTACGCCGACGGTGCCCCTGGTGCAGCCGAAGAGGCGGCGGGTGGCCATTTCGCGTGCCCTGTATCCGCTCTGTGCCACGGTCAGGTTGACGTAGTTCATTATGGAAAATAGAAGTATCGCAATGCCGACGGCGAGCAGTATCTTTACCAATGTAAGGTTGCCCATTTGCATAAGAAAGGCATCAAGCCCTGAAAAATACAGCTTGTCGAGGCGTGTGATGATTGGGTGGAAGTCTTCCCAGAACGTCTGGAAGTAGGCGTCCACGTCTTTCTGCTTTGCTGCAAAGTCGCAGCCCTCACGCACCTGCACGAACGATGCCGCACCGGTTATGTTGACCATGTGCGGAAAATTTTCGTCCATGTTGGCCATGTTGATGGTGTATGAGAAGTCGATCACGCCCTGTATGTCCTTGTCGATGAAGGTGTTGTCGAAGTCTTTAACCACGCCTGTAACACGGAAATGATTGTTTTCGGCTGTTGTCAGGGTGCGGCCTATTACCGCAGTGTTGCCGAACAGACGGCGTGCGGCACTCTCCGTCAGCACGATATTGCCCTTTTGTTTGAGGCAGTTTGTGCGATTGCCCTGCAGTAAGGGGAAGTCGAACATCGAGAAGAACGTCGAGTCTGCCTCGAGAACATATAGATTTACAAAGTTGCCGTTATCCTTCAGTTTCAGACTTCCTGCCGTGAAGCCGCACGTCTGTTCTATTTCAGGATACTGTGAGCGCAGGTATCGCAGCACGGCGTGGTGGCAGTTGGCTGTTCGCCATGTGCCGTCGTCCATGTTGAGGCCTATGTTGTAAATGCGCTTTGCCTTGCTGTGCTGGCGGTCGATATAGAACTCCTGCCATGTGTACAGTCCGATGATGATGACGAATGTCAGGCTTACGGCCAGTCCGAACACGTTCACAGCCGTGTATGTCTTGTTCCTCGAGAGGAACGTGAAATAGCTTTTAAGGTTAAAGTTGCTCATATTTTATGCTGTTATTATGTTTCATTTTTCGTGCGCTTTGCAGCCCTTTTCTGTGCTGTTTGCCGCATTTGGTTTGTTGGTTTATAACCGATTGATAATCAAAATGTTACGCAGCGCGTTGCAAAAGACCGTCTTTTAGCCTCTGAAAGGTGCCCTTTTACAGCCTGAAAGGCCATGTTTTGCAGTGCGAAAGGCCACCTTTTGCATTACGCCTTTGCGGCTGTTGTCTTGCAGCACTGTTGCCAACGCGAAATATATTTACATCTGACGGTTGCCGTAATGTATCTTTTCCGATGTCAGACACGGCTCATTCTGTCGGCATGTCAAGTTTGGCGTGATTATTCGAGCACGAGTATTTCGTTGTTCTTATAGCCCTCATATCCGCTCACTATCACCTGCTCGCCCGGTTCGAGTCCCTCAAGCACCTCATAATATTGCGGATTCTGCCGCCCTATGCGTATCTTGCGCCTGTATGCCTTGCGGCCGTCTTTGTCGAGAACGAATATCCACGAGCCTCCCGTCACGCTGTAAAACGTGCCTTTGGGTATGATTATTGCCTTTTTCGACTCGCCAAGTTGCAGGTCGACATAGTAGGTCTGTCCCGTGCGTATGTTCTTCGGGCGCGAGCCGCTGAAGGTGAAGTCGATCTTGAAGCGGCCTTCGCGCACCTCCGGGTACACCTTGCGCACGGTCAGGCGGTATGTCTTGCCGTTCTGTTCGAATGTGGCTGACAGTCCGGCATGCACTCGGTCGATGTAGTGCTCGTCCACCTGCGCCTCCACCTTGTAGTCGCTCAGGTCGTTGATGACGCCTATTTTCTGTCCCGGCGATATGCTCTGGCCCAGTTCTACGTCCAGCAGACCAATCTCGCCGTCTATTGTAGAGCGCACGTTCAGCCTTGCCTTGCGCTCGCGTACCAGTTCAACGTTCTTGCGCATCGACGCCAGGTCTGAAGCCATCTGCTCCACCTGCGAGCGGTTAAGCTCGTTGGTCTTCTTGAGCCGCTGCCTTATCAGCTTCTCCTTCTGCACCGCCAGCTCATATTCCTCCTTGGCCTTCAGATAGTCTTCTCGCGAGTTAAGTTCCTCCTTCTGCAGCGCCGCCTGGTGGTTGTATGCCCTGCGCTTTGTCTTTACGTCCATGCTCAGCTGCAGCGCCTCGTTGCTGTTGTTCAGCTGGTCCTGCTCCATCGACAGGCGCGTGCTGCGCAGCATGTTCTGCTTCTCAGCCAGTTCGCTCTCGGCGTTGAGAATCTCGAGGTCGAGGTTAGAGTTGTTGAGGCGTATTATCACGTCGCCCTTGCTCACGTGTGTGCCTTCCTCCTTCACCTTTTCGAGCACCACGCCGCCTTCTTCCGACGAAATCTGCACCACCTGTATGGGCACCACGCTGCCGTCTACGCTCACGTAGTCGTCAAACTGCGCCTTGCTTACCTTGCCTATGCTGAGGCCTCGGCGGTCGACACGCAGCGTCGACGTGAAGTTCATTGTGGCGAGCCATATCAGCAGCACTATTATAAGTGCGCCTCCGCCGGCCCACAGCCAGTATTTTTTTGGAATCCAGTATTTCTTCTGTTTCAGTTTAATGTCCATAGCGGTTCGTTGTTTATGTAGTATCTTACGAGTTTCTGTCTTATGGCGAGCAGCATCCTCAGCTGCAGCAGCGTTATGCTGCTTTCGAGATAAGTCTGTGCCGCCTCATGTATGTCGAACGTAGAGAGCATGCCCTCCTCATATTTGCGGTAAGACAGGCGGTAGGCCAGCGAGTCGGCAGCCACCTTCTTCTCCATCTGTCTCACTTCCTTCTGGTAGCCCTCATAGTCGGTTACGACCTGCAGGGCGGCGTCGTTCAGCTTGCGCCGTGCGTCTTGTGCGTCGAGCATGGCGAGCTGATAGTCGGCCTTGGCGCGCTTTACCGAGCTCCATGTGGAAGGAGAGAAGATGGGGATAGACAGTGTCAGGTAGACATACTCGCCCAAGTTGTTGCGAAACTGCGACCTGAACGGCAGTCTGTCCTGATGTTGAGAGAGATTTATGTAGTAGTTGGTTGATACGCCGGCACCCAGCGACAGCTGCGGCAGCAGGTCGGCACGTCTTATTTTCCATTCGAGCCTTGCCTTCTCGACGTTGGCTTCTGCCATTATTATGTCGGGCTTGCCGCTCAGCGCCATGCTGTCCACCGTGAGACTTGAGGGCATCTGCGACGTAAGCGCAGCCATCGAGCAGTCGGGGCTGAGCGAGTCGGCGGCAGGATAGTTCATTGCCGTCTTTAGGGCAATAAGGGCGGTGCGTGCCAGGTTCTTCTGGTGCAGCAGGTTGTAGTCGTCCTCAGCCACCTGACTCTCCATCTGCACCACGTCCGGCCGGCTCTTCTCGCCCAGTTCGTACAGTCTGCGCGTCTTTGCCAGCAGAGCCTTCGAGTCGGCAAGCTTTCTGTCGGTAATTTCTATCGACTTGATGGCATATACGGCGTCGACAAACTTCTGCATCACGTCTATGGCCTTGTCGTCCTTAGCCTTCTGCAGCGCCGTGGCAGCCGTGTTCTTGGTTATGCGGGCCTTGCGGAAAGCGTTCCATGTGTGCCCCCAGTCAACCACGGGCAGCGACGCACTTATCTGATAGCCGTTGTTGAATGTAGTAACGTTGTTATATGTGTTGGTCTCCGGATCGATGTTTCGTCCCCAGTTGTACTGTCCGCTCACCTGGGCCGAGACGCTTGGCAGGAAGTCGAGCAGCGAGGTGCGGTATTCCGTCAGGGCCTGTTTCTGCTCGATACGCTCGCGTCCCACTTCGGTAGCATGCTCAATGGCATAACTGACGCAGCGGTCGAGCGACCATTCCTGTTGCGCGCCGGCAGCCACAGGGGCGGCAAGTGCGAGAGTAATTATGGCAATTTTCATATTCATACACCATTATCATTGCCAAAACCGTGCCAAAATATCTATGTTGCAGTATATCAGGCAGATATGGTAAATCCGTGTTTTTGTGAGTGTCCAAAAATTAGACACTGGCGTATAAAAATTAGACAACAGGTACGGTTGAGGCCGGAAAATGGCTTTATGCAGGCTGTCTTGCTGCTTTTAGCCGTGCCGCGAGCCGTTTGGCTGTGCGTGTGATGGGGCATGAAGGTGGCATATAGTAATATTATTTGTGAATATCTAAAAATTTAGTGTCCAAAAACTTTACACACTCTTGCTTTTGTCGGTTATACAACCTATCTTTGCATTGAAATGAAACAGGGAACAATACTTATTGTAGACGACAACCGCAACATCCTGACCACCGTGAAGATGCTGCTCGAGAACACCTTTGAGCATATTGTCGCCATAGCCAATCCGAACAATATTCCGGCGCACCTGCGTGAGGACAAGCCCGACGTGGTGCTGCTTGACATGAACTTTCAGAGCGGAATAAACAGCGGCAACGAGGGACTTTACTGGCTCGGACAGATCAAGAAGATGCGTCCGCAGGCCAAGGTGGTGCTGTTTACGGCGTATGCCGACATCGAACTGGCCGTGAGCGGGATTAAGGCGGGCGCCACTGACTTCATCGTAAAGCCGTTTGACAACGACAAGCTGATAGCCACGCTGAAGGAGGCGTGCAGCAAGTCGGCCGGCGGCTCTGATGCAGGCAGCGGCGAGAGCGGCATGTACTGGGGCGTGGCTCCGTGCATGCAGGAACTCAGACTTATGGTAACTAAGGTGGCAGCGACCGACGCCAACATACTGATAACCGGCGAGAACGGCACGGGCAAGGAGGTGCTGACCAACGAGATTCACCGTCTGTCGCACCGTAGCGGCAAGAGTCTGATGACGATAGACATGGGAGCCGTGAGCGAGACGCTGTTTGAGAGCGAGCTGTTCGGCCATGTCAAAGGGGCATTCACCGACGCCAAGGCAGACAAGGCAGGCAAGTTTGAACTGGCTGAAGGCGGCACGCTGTTTCTCGACGAGATAGGCAACCTGAGCTACGCATTGCAGGCAAAGCTGCTGACGGCCCTGCAGCGCCGCAGCATTGTGCGCGTGGGCGGCAGTGTGCCTATACCTATCGACGTCAGACTGATATGCGCCACAAACCGTGACCTGAGCGATATGGTGGCTAAGGGCGAGTTTCGCGAAGACTTGCTCTACCGCATCAACACGATACATCTGCATCTGCCCTCGCTCCGTGAGCGTAGAGAAGACATTCCGGCGCTGGCGCGCCTCTTCCTCAACAGGTATGCGGCAATGTATAACAAGCCCGCAATGGAGCTTACGCCGGCTGCCGAACAGAAAATAAAGGATATGCCGTGGTATGGCAACATCCGCGAACTGCAGCATGCAATAGAGAAGGCCGTGATATTGAGCGACGGCAGGGAGATAGGCGAGCAGGACATAAGCGGCAGCGCGTCTGTTGCGGAGAAGCCTATGGAAGGCGTGCAGACAATAGGCGAGATGGAGAGCCGGCTGATAGAAAAGACTATACGCGAGTGTGACGGCAACCTGTCGCAGGTGGCGTCGAGGCTTGGCGTGTCGCGCCAGACATTGTATAATAAAATAAAGAAGTATGGACTTTGATATTGCTCTTCTGCTTCTGTTTGCTATCGTCGCGGCCGCAGGCTGCCTGTATTTCTGGCGGCGCTACAGGTCGACCGTCAGAAAGGTAACCTTCCTTTTCAACGCTATCGACAACGGCGATTATAGCTTCCGCTTTGCCGAGGGCGACAAGGCGGCAGGCGACAGAGTGCTTAACAGGTCGCTGAACCGGGTGAAGGACATACTGATGCATGCGCGCGACGAGCAGATGGAGCGAGAGAAATACTTTGAACTTATACTTGATTCTGTCGATACGGGCATTATCGTGGTTGAGGAAGGCCGTGGGGTGGTGCTGCGCTACAACCGTGCTGCACAGAAACTTCTGCAGCGTGAGGTGATAACGCACGTCGACCAGATAAAGGAGAGCATGAAAAACTTCTCGTCGCGCGAGACCAACACATTCTTGAAAGGGCGCCGTGTGAGGATTGTTGCCTTCAGCGACATCAAAGGCGAGCTTGCCAATCAGGAAATCGACTCGTGGGTTAAGCTAATACGTGTGCTTACTCACGAAATCATGAATACCGTAACGCCTATTGTGTCGCTCAGTGATACGCTGCTGCGCCATTCGGAAGGCGAACAGCATGAGGGACTTTCGGTTATCAACCGCACAGGCAAGGAACTGGTCAGGTTTGTTGAGAACTACCGCCGATTTACTCATGTTCCTGCGCCGCAGCCTACGCTCTTTTACGTTAAGCCGTTTCTTGAGCGGATGGCGAGTCTTGCCAGACAGTATCTTAAAGACGGATGCACTGTTGAGGCCGACGTGCTTCCGGGCGATCTTATTGTATATGCCGATGAGGGACTTATAAGCAGGGTGGTGTCTAATCTGTTGAAAAATGCTGCCGAGGCTGTATATGCCGGTGGACATATATGGATGAAGGCTTACACCGGCGAGAACGACACCGTGGTGATAGACGTAATAGATGACGGCCCGATGATACCCGACGATGTGGCCTCTCACATATTTGTGCCTTTCTTCACGACAAAGAAAGAAGGCAGCGGCATAGGGCTTTCTATATCCAGGCAGATAATGCGTGTGAGCAACGGCTTTATCTCTCTTGTTACCGACAGGGCTAACCGACTGACTATCTTCAGGCTTATCTTCAACTAATTTCTGTTTTGTACCGGTGTGACGAGTTTAACAAGGCAACACGTCACGCTGTATGTGTCTATCATTCAGTTTATTAAAGACAGATGTGACGAGTGATGAGCTTATTTAGAAACCTTTATTGCATATACTTACAGGCAGGATTCCTGATTTATTCTCCATGTCTTTGTGTATATGTAACAAGGCATAAAAAAAGCTGCCCCAAAATGTTTGAGACAGCTTTTTGTTTATTGTTTTGCTTTAAGGATTATTCAGCACGGAGTGTGAAACGCTTGAAAGCAACAACTGTGAGCTCCTTGTCGGCAGCCTGCAGATACTGAGCAACAGTCTGCTTGCTGTCCTGGATGAACTCCTGGTTGAGCAGGCAAGAATCCTTGTAGAACTTAGCCATACGGCCCTTAGCGATGTTCTGAACCATCTGCTCGGGCATGTTGGCAGCCTTCTGCTCAGCTGTTTCTTTCTTTATCTTGCGTATCTCTTCAGCCTGAGCCTCTGTGATGTTGCCTTTAGCAATACCCTCAGCGATGTGCTCCTCGTTCTCAGCGATGTAGAGATTGAAGCCAGCCTTCTTCAGGGCAGCCTCTACAGCCTTGTTGATCTGCTCCTCTTTTGTCTTCTCGATAGCAACAGTCAGCTCAGTGTCTTTAACTTCCTGAGGAACGCTTGCCTCGTCGAGAGCAACAGGGTTCATAGCTGCTACCTGCATAGCAACAGCGTGAGCCTGCTCTTCAGCCGGCTTGTTAGTCTGAACCATTGTGCAGAGCAAGTGCTTGTTCATGTGGTCATAAACAGACACGTTGTCGCCTTCGAGATAGAGATATCCGTCAAGTTCGGTCTTCTCGCCTGTGATACCAGAGCGTGCGATAACCTCGTCCTGAACAGTGCTTCCGTTCAGAGGCAGAGCCTTAACTTCGTCAAGAGTCTTAGCCTTGGCAGCAACGGCAGCATCAAGGATGCTCTGTGTCAGAGCGATGAAGTCTTTACCGTTAGCAACGAAGTCGGTCTCGCACTTCAGGGCTATCATGGCAGAGAAACCATTGTCAGCCTTAACGAGTACACAGCCGTTAGATGTCTCGCGGTCGCTACGTTTAGCAGCGATAGCCTGACCCTTCTCACGGATGATTTGTACTGCCTTGTCAAAGTCGCCTTCAGCGTCTGTGAGGGCTTTTTTGCAATCTGCAAGACC
This sequence comes from Xylanibacter sp., assembly GCF_057607445.1. Classification (NCBI taxonomy): domain Bacteria; kingdom Pseudomonadati; phylum Bacteroidota; class Bacteroidia; order Bacteroidales; family Prevotellaceae; genus Xylanibacter; species Xylanibacter sp. The sequence goes on from NZ_DBLZAX010000004.1 coordinate 129,699, forward strand.
GGCACCGGTCATCTTGCGGATTTTCTGTATATCAGCTATTGATACAGCCATAATTCGTATTTTCTATTTTAAGTTAGTTAAAATCAGATATTAAGCCTCAGCGGGAGCCTCTTCAGCTGTTTCTTCAGCCTTAGCAGCCTCTTCCTCTTTAGCAGGAGCATCCTTGCGAGCCTTGCGTGCGCGCTTCGGTTTGTCCTCTATAGCGTTAGCCTCAGCCTGCTCTTTTGCAGCTTTCTCGTCAGCCTTCTCTACCTTGCGCTCCTCAAGACCCTCTGCGATAGCAGCGCAGCAAGCGTTCAGGATAACCTCAACGCTGTCTTTTGCGTCGTCGTTAGCAGGAATCATGAAGTCAACATCCTTAGGATCAGAGTTGGTGTCAACGATTGCAAATACAGGAATACCCAGGCGGTTAGCCTCTTTAACTGCGATAGCCTCTTTCATAACGTCGATAACGAACAGAGCTGAAGGCAGACGAGTCAGGTCAGCAATAGAGCCGAGGTTCTTCTCGAGCTTAGCGCGCTGACGTGTGATCTGCAGAATCTCACGCTTAGAGAGATTTGAGTAAGTTCCGTCGTTCATCAGTTTGTCGATGTTGGCCATCTTCTTAACAGCCTTGCGGATTGTCGGGAAGTTGGTGAGCATACCGCCCGGCCAGCGCTCGATAACGTAAGGCATGTTTACAGACGCAGCTTTCTCAGCTACAACGTCCTTTGTCTGTTTTTTAGTAGCAACGAACAGGATTTTCTTTCCTGACTTGGCAATCTGCTTCAGTGCGTCTGCAGCCTCGTCAATCTTGGCTACAGTCTTGTGAAGGTCGATGATGTGGATGCCGTTGCGCTCCATGAAGATATAAGGAGCCATTGCGGGGTTCCACTTACGTTTCAGGTGGCCAAAGTGGCAGCCAGCCTGCAATAACATATCAAAATTTGTTCTTGACATTTTCTTTTCTTTTTAATTGTTTTGTTTACTTTCTTTTTAGTTTTGTTAGAACCAACCGACAGGTAACCGCTCTGCGGCATTAGCACCGCGGCATGGCCATGAGCGCTTTCCGATTATCGCCGTTGCGGCGGGTCTTATCGGTTTAGATGCTAAACAATGTTCAGTCGGCAGACTTGGGGCTTCGCCGTACACAAGGTAAATAAAGCCTTGTGACGACGCTTCCACAGGCATGCCTTTATCTTTAGGAACAGTTTCCGCCAGATATTAACGCTTACTGAACTGGAAGCGACGGCGAGCCTTCGGACGACCCGGTTTCTTACGCTCAACGGCACGTGCGTCACGAGTAAGGAATCCGTGATCTTTCAGATTCTTCTTGTCTTCCTCGTTGATCTTAACGAGTGCGCGTGCAATGGCGAGGCGCAGAGCCTGGCTCTGACCTGTGAAACCACCACCATCGAGGTTCACCTTTATATCATATTTCTCAGCTACGTCAAGGAGCTGCAGAGGCTGCTTAACAACATACTGCAGAATAGCTGATGGGAAATATTCTGTAATGTCTTTCTTGTTTATTGTAATTTTGCCTGTACCTTCGCTTACGTAAACACGTGCCACGGCACTTTTACGGCGACCTATTGCATTAACTACTTCCATTATTGCTTAATTATTTATACTGGTTAATATCAATTGCTTTTGGCTGCTGAGCCTGCATATCGTGCTCTGTGCCATCGAATATATAAAGATTGTTCAAGATATGACGTCCGAGACGGCCTTTGGGCAGCATGCCTTTAACTGCGTGACGGATAATCTTGTCTGCACCGTCCTTGCGCTTGCGCAGTTCGGCAGGAGTGTTGAAACGCTGTCCGCCAGGATAACCAGTATAACGGGTGTACACCTTGTCGGTTTCTTTCTTGCCAGTGAATACCACCTTAGCGGCATTGATGATGATAACATTGTCACCACAGTCTACGTGAGGAGTGAAGTTAGGTTTGTACTTTCCACGCAGAATCTTGGCAACCTTAGAGCAAAGACGGCCAACTACCTGGTCTGTGGCGTCGATAACAACCCACTCTTTCTTTGCTGTTTCCTTATTTGCGGAAATAGTTTTGTAACTTAAAGTGTTCATTTTTAATTTTAAAATTACTACTAAAAAACGTTTTTAAATTCATTATTGCTTGAACGGCGATTCACTAACCGTCGCACTCGGCCAAAAGTACGACTATTAACACTCCGTTCCGGGGTTCTAAGAGTTATCCCCTTAATAATCGGACTGCAAAGGTACATATTTTTATTATAACTCGTTCGCAGGGAAGGGCGTTGAATGTGTTGTATTATATTTAATTAACTTAGTTTAACTACCGCCGGGCGGCGTATAGCGTAAAACCTGATGCCTTTTCAGCAGAATAAATGCGGCTCGGCCAAGCAAAAAGTAAAAAAAACTGTGTTTTTTATTTTGCTTTGCTCTCACCTTTCATTATCTTTTCATAAGATAAGATGCGGTTCGGCTAAGCAAAAAGTAAAAAAAACTGTGTTTTTTATTTTGCTTTGCTCTCACCTTTCATTATCTTTGCCGACAGAAAGATAATCAGATTGTGGCGGCAGAATGTGCAGCTTTGGGCTTAGGCGTTGTTTACATGCTGAATATGTAAGCGGCCCTGATGGTGCTGCGGCACTTTAAGCTTCTGCCGGATATCCAAATTTTTAAGACTATTTGTTATGCAGGCAATAATCCTTGCGGCCGGACTTGGGCGCAGACTTGGCGAATACACCAAGAACAACACTAAATGTATGGTAGAGGTCAACGGCGTGAAACTGATTGACCGTATGCTCGGACAGCTTGCGCGTCTTGACTTGCGGCGCGTGGTTATCGTTGTGGGATATAAGGGCAGTGAACTAAAGGCCCATATAGGCAACAGGTACGACGGCAGGCTCAACATAGAGTATGTGGAGAATCCTATATATAACAAGACAAACAATATTTATTCGCTTTCGCTGGCCAAGGAGCAGCTGCAGCAGGACGATACGCTGCTTATAGAGTCCGACCTTATTTTCTCCGACCGCATGCTGCCCATGATATTGAACGACTCGCATCCCAATCTTGCACTTGTGGCTAAATATGAGTCGTGGATGGACGGAACGATGGTAAGGATAGACAAGGAGCGCAATATCGTGAACTTTGTCCCGAAGAAGGCTTTCAGGTTTGAGGATGTCGATGATTACTATAAAACCGTAAACATCTATAAGTTCAGCCGTGAGTTTTCGTGCCGTCAGTATGTTCCTTTCCTCGATGCTTACTGCAAGGCCTTGGGCAACAACGAATATTATGAGCAGGTGCTGCGAGTGATAACGCTGCTCGACAATTCTAACCTTAAGGCGCTTCCTGTTGGAAACGAGAAATGGTATGAGATTGACGACGTGCAGGACCTTGACATTGCCGAGACGCTCTTTGCCGAGGACGAGGAGATGATGCGCCGCTATAACTACCGCTACGGCGGTCATTGGCGCTTCCCGAAGATGCTCGACTTCTGCTATCTTGTCAACCCTTACTTCCCGCCCGAGCAGCTCACCGAGGAGATGAAGGCCAACTTTGACACGCTCATGCGCGAATATCCGTCGGGCATGTATGTCAACTCGCTGCTGGCCGGCAAGTATTTCGGCATCAGGCAGCAGTTTGTTGTCGTGGGCAACGGTGCGGCAGAGCTTATCAAGAGCCTCATGGAGCAGTCGGCAGGACTTACGGGCGTGGTGTTCCCTACGTTTGAGGAATATCCCCACCGCCTCAGTAAGGACGACATCGTGGCGTTTTATCCCGACAACAATGACCTGTCTTATACCGCCGACGACCTTATGCGTTTCTTCGAAGGCAGCGGCATAAAGAGTCTTCTGCTTATCAATCCCGACAATCCTTCAGGCAACTTCATTCCGGCAGACGATGTCCTGCGCCTTAGCCGCTGGTGCGCAGGGCAGGGCATAAGGCTCGTTGTTGACGAGTCGTTTGTCGACTTCAGCGATGACTTTGAGCATAACACGTTGCTGCGCAACTCAACGCTCGAGGACAATCCCCGCCTTGTTGTCATCAAGAGCATATCCAAGTCATACGGTGTGCCGGGTCTTCGCCTTGGCATAATGGCGTCGGCCGACGAGCAGCTTATCAGCCGTGTGAAGAAGGATGTAAGCATCTGGAACATCAATTCGTTTGCCGAGTTCTACATGCAGATATTCAACAAATATCAGGCTGACTACACCCAAGCCTGCCATAAGTTTATTAGCGAACGGGCACGTTTCATGAAGCGCTTGCAGACAGTGTCTTACATGCGTGTACTGCCGTCGCAGGCCAACTATTTCTGCTGTGAGGTGCTTGGCAAGTTCACGTCGCACGAACTGGCAAAGAAGCTCCTGGCGCAGTTTAATATAATGATAAAAGACTGCAACACTAAAACCTTCCTTGAGGGCAAGAACTTTGTCAGGATATCAGTGAGAGACACGGCCGACAACGATAGGCTTGTGGATGCACTGCTGGCTTTAGACAAACAATAACACAACAATACGCACGACATGAAAATATGTATCTGCGGAGGTGGAAACCTCGGACATGTAACAGCCGGATTTATTGCCGCAGCCGGCACCGATGAAGTGAGAATACTTACGCGCCGCCCGGCTCAGTGGGGCGAAACTTTGCTTGTCGACACTCCTGACCGTGGCACGCTCGAGGGCCGTCTGGCCTGCGTGTCGGCAGATGCCGCCGAGGTGGTGCCCGGTGCCGACATCGTTCTGCTCTGCCTTCCCGGCTTTTCAATAGAGTCTACGCTCAGCGAAATATGTCCGCATCTCTCTGCCTCCACGGTTGTGGGCAGCATCGTGTCGAGCACGGGCTTTTATTTCCATGCCAGGCGCCTGCTGCCTTCCGGCACACCTCTTTTCGGCTTTCAGCGCGTGCCCTTCATAGCCCGCACCTCGGAGTATGGCCACAGGGCGTCGCTCCTTGGGTATAAAAAGTCGCTGAGCATGGGCACGGACAACGTGGAGCATCCCGAACAGCTGCGTAGCGACATAGAGCGCCTCATGGCCACTCCGGTAACTCTTCTTGACAATATGTATGAGGTGAGTCTCACCAACAGCAATCCGCTGCTCCATCCCTCGCGCCTTTACAGCATGTGGAAAGACTGGAAGCCGGGTGATGTCTACAGCCGCAACAGCATGTTCTATGAGGAATGGACCGAAGAGGCGGCAGCCATTTATATCGCCATGGACAACGAGCTTAGCCTGCTGCTCCGTGTGCTTCCCGTTTCGCCCGGATGCATACCCGGCGTGCTCGAATATTACGAGAGCACCGACGCCGCCTCTCTTGCGGCAAAGCTGCGCTCCATAGAAGCCTTCAAGGGCATACCGTCGCCAATGAAGAAGGTCGACGGGGGCTATGTTCCCGATTTCTCGAGCAGATATTTCACCGAGGACTTTCCCTACGGACTTGCCATAATACGCAATCTGGCAAAAGAAAAACATATACCTTGTCCGGTTATTGACAAGGTTTACGAGTGGGGAATGAGCAAGATTTTATGACCAGATGTCAGTTGTGACAATACAAGAAAAGCCGGACAATGACCATTGCCCGGCTTTTCTTTTCTCTTATGTCTAAATCGTTTTTTCTTTTTCTTGATGCTATTCGCCGTCTTTCGGCTCGTTGCCGTCGGTCCAGTAAGCCTCGAAGCTGTGGGTTACGCGCTGGTCCACGGGCGGCAGCTTCATATAGTCGCCGTAGGTGCGGCTCAGATAGTCTTTATATCCTGCCATGGTCTTATACATTTTTCCCTCAAACTCAATGTCAACGTCGCCCTCTATGTCCTTTGCTGGCATGCATCCCTTTACCGACGGGCCGGCTTCGGTCATGTTGGCAACGGTGTTTGTAGGCTCCCGTCTTACCACCATGCGCTCAATCATGCCGTTTAGCATGCCCACGGTTACGGGCAGCATCTTGTAGCAATAGTAGGCCAGTGCCGACTTCAGATAGTTTCTCTTTGAAATTTTGCATCGCCTTATCTTATACAGCAGCCGCTTGCGCTTGAATATGCGCTGCCTTTCGGCCTCGTTGTCGCTGACGTAGTCTACTGGGAATATGTCTACGTAAACGCCAATCTGGTATCCTTCTGTTTCTGTCTCAACGAGCAGCGTGCGTGTGTCTACCACCTTCGCGAATGTGTAGAAGTAGTTTTTCTCCTTCTTCGGGTCGAGCACGCGGTAGCGTCCGTCTGCGTCAGTATAGAGCTTCACAAATCTGTCGTAGTCTTTTCTCGGCATATACAGGTCGAGGTCGTCGTCCCATGGTATGTATCCCTTGTGGCGCACGGCTCCTATAAGAGTGCCGCACGACAGAAAATACATTATTCCGTTGGCAGTGCAGAATCTGTGTATGTCGTCGAGTATGCCCGTCTGCACCTTGCGCAGTTCGGCTATGTCGGTAATTCGTTTCATATCTTTTCCGCGTAAATCAGTTTGATGCAAAGGTAATGCTTTTTTATGTTTTTGCCGCATGGCTTTGTAAAAAGTAGCTTAACATGGGCCGTCCTGCCGGGCGTTATGTGCCTGTTGGTGCAGGCGTTGAGGCCTGCATGGCGTCATCAGGTCAGCCGTACACCTTCTCGTAGCTTGTCTGCATCTGTCTTACGCCGAATTTTGCGGCGGCAAAGTCGCGGGCGATGCCTCCTAAGCGGCTCTTGTCTTCCTTTGCCACAATGTCGTTGAATATGTGCATGTAGGCGTCGATGCTGTTGCCGCTCACCTTCAGCGGCCAGTCGTCGGGCAGGGTGTCGCGCAGTCCGGGACAGCTGTTGGCTATCACGGGCAGTGCCTCCATGCTTGCCTCAAGCGACATTATGCTCAGACCTTCAAACACCGACGGCATGAGCAGATAGTCGAACGATGACAGATATGCCGGCAGTCCGTGTATAGGGCCGCGCAGACTTACGTTTGGCAGTCCGCCGAGCTTGCTTTGTACAAAGGCGTGCATGCTGCCGTCGCCCACCACGTGGAAGAAGAAACGGCCGTCGCCGCTCAGTCTGCTGATAATCTCCACGAGCACGTCGATGCCTTTCTGTGGTTCGAGCCGTCCGGCAAACAGGATGTTCTTCTTGCCTTCAACAATTCCGTCAAACGGTTTCTGCGTTGACGGAGCCACACCATTATATATAATAGGTGCAGTTTGGTGATATTCTGCCGTGTAGTTGTCGCGCACGGCTACAGATATGGCTATGTTTGAGTTGTTGCGTATAAAGAATTTTTCCACCTTCATCCCGGTCTTTTTCAGTCCTGTCCACAGCTGTGTGTTGTGTATTGTGCGCACCACCTTGCAGCCTCTGAGCAGCGTCGGGAACATCTTGAAGAACGAATATACGGCAAGGTCGGGCATCTCGGTGTGGCTGTGTATCACGGCAGGGCGGTATCTCAGAAACAGAAAGATAAACCACAGCGGAAAGGTAACTGCGGCGAGACGCTCAAACAGATAATGAAAATGCACCTCTGGCACCAGCCCCCGGTGATATTTTATCCCCGCGTCTTCGAGTTCCTTTATAAACACCTTGGTGAACGCCGAGTGTGCGCGTATCAGTTCCACCACGTGATATTCAAAGCCTTCAGTCTGCGACTTGGCAATGTTCACGGCCACTCTCTCGGCTCCGCCCACATCGAAATGCGACACTATATGAAAAACTCGTTTCTTCTTATTCTGCATATCTGTTTATGGCAAAGTTGTTATATCTGCAAAAATACGAAGAATAATTGAGAATGGAGAATTGAGAATGGAGAAATGAAGTTCGGCGCAAGCCAATTAAGATTTGAGGATTTACATTATAGCTTGTCCGACGGATATGTAGCAACAAGACTATTGTTCCGGCTGATTTGCAATCTGCCGGAATTAAGTATAAGGATTTTTTCAATCCGCTTGCTTCCTATTTATGATTTATAGGTATGAATTTCGGATCACAAATTAGCTTCGCTGACCGTTGGTTCTGATATTTAATGCTGTCGGATAGCATATCCGCCAGAACAATAGCCTTGCTGTTTCTTTACAATTCTGTAGCAACAAGACTAATGTGCCGGCTGATTTGTAATCTGCCGGAATTAAGTATAAGGATTTTTTAATCCGCTTGCTTCCTATTTCTTATTGCATAGGTATGAGTCTCGGATCGCAGATCCTTATATTTGATGCTGTCGGATAGCATATCCGACAGAACATTAGCCTTGTTGCTTCTCCGTGCCGACGGATATGTATCAACAAAGCTAATGTGCCGGCTGATTTGTAATCTGCCGGAATTGAATATAAGGATTTTTCAATCCGCTTGCTTCCTATTTTTTTTATTAATAGGTATGAATTTCGGATCACAGATCCTTATATTTTTTGCTGTCGGATAGCATATCCGCCAGAACAATAGCCTTGTTGCTTCCTACAAGCGGCATATACCAACAAGACTATTGTACCGGCTGATTTGTAATTGTCGTGCAAGCGAGAGCAGAAGCAAATTATATTTGGTTATGCCGAGCGCAGCCGACAATCAATAAAATTAATCTGCCGGAATTAAGTATAAGAACCAACGGTCAGCGAAGCTAATTTTTCAATCCGCTTACTTCCTATTTTTTATTAATAGGTATGAGTCTCGGATCACAGATCCTGATATTCGATGCTGTCGGATAGCATATCCGCCAGAACAATAGCTTTGCTGCTTCCTACAAGCGGCATATACCAACAAGACTAATGTGCCGGCTGATTTGCACGAGTTGTTGAGCGCAGCGAAAAATCTGCCGGAATTGAATATAAGGATTTTTCAATCCGCTTGCTTCCTATTTTTTTGATTAAATAGGTATGAGTCTCGGATCGCAGATCCTTATATTTTTTGCTGTCGGATAGCATATCCGCCAGAACATTAGCTTTGTTGTTTCTCTACAATTTTGCCCACACAACTTTTTATAGCTTGTCCGACGGATAAGCCACGCCCCATTCTTTGCGCAGGCTGTCGAGCAGCTCCATAATGCGTAAGGTTTCTGCGTGCGGCATGTCTTCAGGCTCAATCACGCCTTTGCGTATGGCTTCCATGGCGGCATGCACTTCATATTCATAGCCTGTGATTTGTGGCGGGCAGGTGTATATGCCTGTCTGCTTGTGGTTAGTGTCGTAGACAGTTACCGTGTGCGGATTGTTGATGTTGTCGATAACCATATAGCCTTTATCGCCCGACACCACTCCCATGCGGTCGTTGGCACAGCGTGCTGTGGTCTGCATCACGGCCATCTCTCCTTCGGGATAGATAAAGGTCATGCTGTTCTGCAGGTCAACTCCCAGCTCGTTTTTGCTGCAGCATGACATTATGCGCTCAGGCGAATTTCCAAACAGCATGAAGGCAAGGTTGATGGGGTAGACGCCCAAGTCGAGCAAGGCGCCGCCGCACAGTTCCGGTTTCTTTATGCGTTCTTTGTGCTCTATCGGATAGCCAAGGTTGGCTGTCAGCATATACGGACGGCCAATCAGCTCGCCGCTGTGCGCCATCTTTACTATTTCTTTAGAGAACGGCATGTAGCGTGTCCAGATGGCTTCAGCGAGGAACACTTTGCGTTCACGGGCCAGCGCCACCAGCTCTTCAGCCTGCGCCTTGTTGGCTGTAAATGTCTTTTCGCACAGCACGGCCTTGCCGTTCAGCAGGCACTGGCGCGCCTGCTCATAATGATGCGAATGTGGTGTGGCAATATAAATCAGGTCAACCTGCTCATCCTGTATCAGTTCGTCGTAAGAGCCATAAGCCTTTTCTGCGCCCCATTTGTTCTGAAACTCCCTGGCCTTTTCAATGCTGCGCGATGCTATGGCATAAAGATGTGCTTCCGGCATGCGCCCTACAGTTTCGGCCATTGATGCCGCAATGCTTCCGGCGCCGATGATGCCTACACGAAATATTTGTTCCATATATATACTTGTCTTAAAGTGATGTTGATTGATCGTAAATGCTTGTAATTTAGATGATTGTCGAAAATTTGCCGTGTCCTTATAATGATAAAGAATAAAGAACTGCGAACAACAGTCGCTCTGATTACCGAAAGCAAAGTTATACAATTATTTTGTATTACAGATAGTTTGACTGTTCCGATTTATCAATTCCGCAATTTTTTGATGCAGATGCCGGCGTAAATTTTATGCCTAAAGAACATTGGCCTTGTTGCTTCTCTACAATTCTCGGTATGTATCAACAAGACTAATGTGCCGGCTGATTTGCAATTGTCGTGCAAGCGAGAGCAGAAGCAAATTATATTTGGTTATGTCCGTGCCGACGGATATGTATCAACAACGCTAATGTGCCGGCTGATTTGCAATCTGCCGGAATTGAATATAAGGATTTTCAATCCGCTTGCTTCCTATTGCTAATTTATAGGTATGTTTTTCGGATCACAGATCCTTATACTTTATGCTGTCGGATAGCATATCCGACAGAACAATAGCCTTGCTGTTTCTTTACAATTCTGTAGCAACAAAGCTAATGTGCCGGCTGATTTGCACGAGTTGTTGAGCGTAGCGAAAAATCTGCCGGAATATAGTATAAGGATTTTGTGTTTCGGATCAAAGATCCTTCAATAAATTGATATTGTTTGGTAATTTTATTATATTTGCACTGCGTAAAAATACGCATTCCACTGCGTAAAATGTAAACCGATGTATAAAAGAGCTGAATATCAAATAATTAAGAACAGAGCGAGGTGGTAAAAAAGGAATGGGACGACGATACATTCCATGACCGCGTCTCGGATCACAGATCCTTATATTTTTTGCCGTCGGATAGCATATCCCCCGTGCCGCCGGGTATGTATCAACAAAGCTAATGTGCCGGCTGATTTGTAATCTGCCGGAATTGAGTATAAGGATTTTTCAATCCGCTTGCTTCCTATTTCTTATTGCATAGGTATGAGTCTCGGATCACAGATCCTTATATTTTTTGCTGTCGGATAGCATATCCGCCAGAACATTAGTCTTGTTGTTTCTCTACAAAGAATTTCCAACCACAAAGAACATTAGCCTTATTGCTTTTATGCTACGTGATAAAAAGTAAAAAGTCAGGACAAAAATTTTTTCCAATCTGGAAAACTAATTCGTAACGGATGTTAATTTTAAGCACTTTTAGACCATGTGGTATTAACATTCGTTTATTTTTATGCGCTGTTTCATTCAGAATAACGCCTGTTTTTATGCTCTAAAGCGTTGCTTTTTGTCGTGCAAATGGCACGTTTACGAATCGTAAACGGCCCACTTTTGGATGAAAAGTGGCCGAGTAATATTTTTTAACCATTGCCTTTTTGTTCTGTAATCTTGGTAAAATCCGATATATCAACACTTTACCGAAAATGTCGATTTTGTGCAATTTTTCGCACCAAACCGCGGTTTCGTGATGAGCATGGCAATTCTGGAGAGGTTAAGTTTTAGGAGTTAAAGTAGTTAAAGTCTCGGATCGCAGATCCTTATATTTGATGCTGTCGAATTTTTCGCTGCGCTCAACAACACGTGCATATCCGACAGAACATTAGTCTTGCTGTTTCTCCACAATTCCCTGCAAGCGGCATAATACCAACAAGACTAATGTGCCGGCTGATTTGCAATTGTCGTGCAAGCGAGAGCAGAAGCAAATTATATTTGGTTATGCCGAGCGCAGCCGACAATCAATAAAATTAATCTGCCGGAATAGAATATAAGGATTTTTCAATCCGCTTGCTTCCTATTTATGATTTATAGGTATGAGTTTCGGATCAAAGATCCTGATACTTTATGCTGTCGGATAGCATATCCGACAGAACATTAGTCTTGCTGTTTCGCTGTTTCTTTACAATTCTGTAGCAACAAGAATTATTCACTCTTCACTCTTCGTTCTTCACTTAATTTGTCATATCCGCCAGAACATTACTCTTGTTGTTTCTCAATTGTATCACCACAATGCATATGAATTATTCACGCTGTTTCTCCATAATTCCCTACAAGCGGCATAATACCAACAAGACTAATGTGCCGGCTGATTTGTAATCTGCCGGAACTGAATATAAGGATTTTTTCAATCCGCTTGCTTCCTATTGCTAATTTATAGGTATGTTTTTCGGATCGCAGATCCTGATACTTTATGCTGTCGGATAGCATATCCGACAGAACATTACTCTTGTGGCTCCCAGGCAACGAGGCTTACAAGCAACGATATGTACCAACAAGACTAATGTGCCGGCTGATTTGTAATCTGCCGGAATTGAGTATAAGGATTTTTCAATCCGCTTGCTTCCTATTTATGATTTATAGGTATGAATTTCGGATCGCAGATCCTTATATTTGATGCTGTCGGATAGCATATCCGCCAGAACATTACTCTTGTTGTTTCTCTACAACAATTCCCTACAAAATTTTGTATCACCACAATGCATATGAATTATTCACTCTTCACTCTTCGTTCTTCACTTAATTTGTCATATCCGACAGAACAATAGTCTTGTTGTTTCTCTGCAATTCTCGGTATGTAGCAACAAAGCTAATTTTTAGTAGTTAAAGTAGTTATAGGAGTTAAAGTAGTTAAAGTCAAATGCATTGTAGCCTAAAAAACGGATATGTACCAACAAAGCTAATGTGCCGGCTGATTTGCAATCTGCCGGAATATAGTATAAGGATTTTCAATCCGCTTGCTTCCTATTGCTGATTTATAGGTATGAATTTCGGATCACAAATTAGCTTCGCTGACCGTTGGTTCTTATATTTGATGCTGTCGAATTTTTCGCTGCGCTCAACAACACGTGCATATTCGCCAGAACATTACTCTTGTTGTTTCTCAATTGTATCACCACAATGCATATGAATTATTCACTCTTCACTCTTCGTTCTTCACTTAATTTGTCATATCCGCCATAACATTATCCTTGTTGTTTCTCTACAACAATTCCCTACAAAATTTTGTATCACCACAAAGCATTTCATAATTGGCTTGCGCTGAACTTCACTTCCCAATTTTCACTTCTCAATCCTCAATTTTCACTTCTCAATTTTCAATTATCCCCCCTTTTATCCCCCCAAGGAACACAATAGCAAAAAGTGCTGAAACGTCAAAAAAGTGCTGAAACGTCAAAAATAAAACTGCTAAAACGACAAAAATATGCGATTTTGACAATTAAAACATTTTTTATTAAAAAAAATTATTGAAACATGAATATTTTTACTTACTTTATACACCGAAAATCTAATGCGTATAATCCAGAAATATATAAAGTATGAGCAAAAAAACATTATTATTGACACTTTTTCTATTCATTACGGCAGCGTTTTCGCCTGTTGCAGCACAGGGCAACTCCGGGGCCGACACGGTTTACACGTTCCGCTTCTTGCCTCAGAAGGATATGTTCTATGTGCCTATGTATGACAACGAAAACGAACTGGCGCGCCTGCTCGACTGCATCGACCGGCTCATGCCTGGAATAACCGACGGCACAGTGCCTGTCTATGTCGACGGATACTGTAGCTCCATGGGCAGCGAAAAAGAAAACCTCGCCACAGCTGCCATACGTTCAAACCGTGTGAAGTCAGAACTTATAATAAGGAGAAACCTTACTGAAGACTGCTTCGTCACAGCCAACCATCCCACTGACGGCGACTATGTGGTGGTGAGAGTGAAAGTCCCCACCAACCTCTCCCGTGTGGATGAGGCTATGGATGTCAAAGCCTCAGATGATACTGATGTCAAAGTCTCAGATGATACTGTCGGCAAGGTCTCAGATGATACTGCCGGCAAAGCCTCAGACAACTCCCAAGCGGAATCAGAAGGCTTGAGCCTCCCCCATCGGGGGGAGGTTGGAGGGGGCTTCGCCTTCCGCTTCAACCTGCTGCGCTGGGCCACGCTTACGCCCGACCTCGGCATCGAGTGGCGCATCAGCCCGTCGTGGGGCTTACTGGTCAACGGCTCATGGACATCATGGAGCTGGAACGACAAAGACCGCCGCTACGCTCTGTGGGAGGTTATGCCCGAGGTGCGCTATTATATAGGCAGCAGCAAGGCATGGTATCTGGGTGCGATGTTCAAGACCGGACAGTTCAACTACAAGTTCTCCGAAGCAGGCAAGCAGGGCGACCTGATGGGTGGTGGCATCACCGCCGGCTATCAGCTGCGGCTGAACAAGGCACTGACTCTTGATTTCAACCTCGGCTTGGGCTACCTGAATGCCGATTTCGAAAAATATGAAGTCATCGATGGTGTGCGCGTGCGCTGTGGCAACGAGACAAAAAATTGGTGTGGCCCCATCAACGCCGGTGTGACATTGGTATGGAAGTTATTCTAATACGGAGGAATAGAGTATGAAAGCAAGACAATATATAAATATGGTAGGAATGACAGCCGCCGTGCTGCTATCTTCCTGCGTGAAGGACACGCTTTATGACACGCCGCATCCCGACTATGGGAAAATTGCGGTGACAGCCGACTGGTCGGCCTGCGGTGAGGGTATCAACATACCTGCCACGTGGACGGTCACCATGGGCGACTATACGGGTACGGAGACTTCCGCCACCCATGCCCCCGACCATCTGTTTGCTCCGGGCAGCTACACCCTTGCGGTGTGGAACCCAGCTGAAGGAATCACGGTAAATGGTACCACCGCCACCATTGCCGCAGCCACGGGAAACCGGGCAGGCACGGATGCCTTTGTGAACAATGCCCCTGGATGGTTCTTCACCTATACGAAACAGGTGAGCATCGAGAAAGACAAGGACTATCCGCTGACCGCCGCAATGAAGCAGCAGGTACGCGAACTGACGCTTGTCGTCAAACCGACGGGTGATGCCGCCGGACGCATCACGGAGATTGTTGCTTATCTGACGGGTGCAGCCAGAACACTCGATTTCGCTACCGATACCTACGGAGCCGCTTCAAACGTCGTGCTGCCCTTCACCAAGATAACCGAAGGTGACGATGCCGGCAAGTGGAAAGCCACGGTGCGGTTGCTGGGTGTGACCGGCACGGAACAACTGCTGACGGCTGAAATCCGCTATGCGGACGGCAACCCGAGCCCCACCACGTTGAAAAGCGACCTCACAGAAGCTCTCAAGGAGTTCAACACCAGAAAGGGCAAATCGCTGACCCTCGGCGGAACGCTGGTTGAGACTCCCGAAGGCATGGAAGTGGACGGAGCCGAAATCAACGGCTGGGAAGAAGTGAAAGGTGATGATGTAAATGCTGATTTGTAAATAATAAAATTATAGATATAATGAAGACAAGATTTTTTACACTTGCAGCGCTCGCCCTCGCACTGGTAGCCTGCAACAACGACAACGAGAACCTGAACGGTGACCCCGTGGCCGCCCAGTTTACCGCAAACATCGCCCCCGCCACCCGCGCCAGCGGAACCACCTGGACTGCCGGCGACCGTATCGGCATCACCGACATCGGCAACGATTCCCAGTACGGCAACGTGCCTTTCATCCTGAAAAACGGGAAATTTGAGGCAGAAGGAAAGGTTATCTATATCGAAGATGCAAAGACCCATACTTTCCGCGCCTACTATCCGTACAACGCGGCGGGAGGCATCCTCACAGCCACGACCGATGCCACGGCGCAGCAAAACCAGCCTGCCATCGACTTCCTCTTTGCTTCAGGAGCCACGGGAGACAAAAACAACCCGGTAGTAAGCTTCACCGACAAAACCGCCAAAGGCGGTGAAGACAACTCCTTCCACCACCGCATGAGCCAGATAACCCTTACCTTCGAGGCGGGCGACGGCGTGAATTTCAGCGTGGTCAAGCCTGAACGTTACACGCTAGACGGATTGTTACTCACCGGTACGTTCAACACGGCCGACGGTATTGCCACCGCAGACAACGGAGTACAGACCGGAGAACTGACCATGAATCTGGCAGACGGCAATCTCACGTCATCGATCATCCTCTTCCCGCAGACAGTTGCATCCCTGCCGTTGGTTGTGAATTACAAAGGTCAGGAATATCATGCCACACTCACCATGCCCGAAGGCGCACTGCTGGCGGGCAACAACTATACCTATACCGTCAAGGTACGCAACAAAGTCCTTGAAGTCAGCGAAGCCACCATTGCAAAGTGGAACGATATAGACGGTGGAGATGTGGGTGCTGGCCTGTAGGATTTTAATAATTAATCGATTAGAATGAAGAATTATGAGACATAGATTATATATCCCCGCAGCCACCGCACTGCTGTTCGCCCTCGCCGCCTGCACGCAGGACGAACTTGCTGGCGATAACCGTCTGCCCGAAGGTGAATACCCCGTCGTCATCCGTGCCACCGGATTGTCCGTAGAAGCAACGCCGCTGGCAGCCCCTTCCACCCGTGCCTCTGTGGACGGCGACTGGCAGGGCGTCACTTCCGTGGCACTCAAGATGGGCGATGCGGTAAAGGAATACACCGTAACGGCTTCTACCGATTTCAAGAGTGCCACGCTTTCACGCGAGAACGACCCGTACTACTGGACCAGCCGCGACCCGATTACCGTATCGGCATGGTGGCCCTTCGACAATGCCGACATCACACAGATGCCTGCCGTGAAGGTGGCAGAAGACCAAAGCAAACTGGCTGACTTCCAGAACAGCGACTTCATCTCTGCTGAGAACCGGAAGGTGGAATTTAACAACCCGACTCTTGAATTTACCCACCGCACGGCACGCATGACTATCGAACTGAAGCCCGGCACGGGATTCACGAGCGTCACCGGTGCCACGGTGAGCCTCGTGAGCCTGTCCGCTGATAACGGCAACCCGACCGCCATCAAGACCTACAACGCAAGCGGCAACACCTACGAGGCACTGACCGCCCCGCAGACCGTTGCGGCAGGCAAGCCGTTCGTCAAGGTGGAACTCGGCGGCGGCACCTTCTACTTCCGCCCGCAGAACGACGTCGTATTAGAGGCTGGCAACCGCTATAAATATACCGTTAAGGTGAACGCCACCGGCTTGACGTTAGAGGGTTGCACCATCGGTAGCTGGACTGACGGCGGCGAGAGCGGCGCGGCTGAGGATTTGGGCTACATCTACGACAGCAACACCAATACCTACACGGTCTATAACGCTGACGGCCTGCTGGCATGGAACAAAGCCATACAAAAAGACGAATCGATAAATTGCACCCTCACCGCCGACATCGACCTGACGGGTAAGAAATGGACACGTTTAGACACATGGCCAGGCTACTCCGGCGTCTTTAATGGACAGGGACACCGCATTACGGGATTAAACTTTTCAGCAGCGAGTTTTGGACTTTTTTATTTTTTAAATGTAAGTGGAGTGATAAAGAACCTACAACTCATAGATGTGAATCTGGATGGCAGTAGTGGAGGAGCTGCTGGAATGGTGGACCGAAATCATGGCCAAATCATTGCCTGCTCTGTGACGGGAAAACTTACTGTACATAGTGGTGGTATAACCAATGCAAATTATGGCGATATCATCGCTTGCTGGTTCGACGGCACATTGATAGATGAGTCTGGCTGTGGAACTCTAGTGCGTTTCAACTACAAGAATATAACTTCCTGTTATTGGGGAGGCAATGCCGGGCAAGGAGTACTCCGTAATGAAGGAGGAACGGTAGTTGCCACGAAGGTGGACGGCGCGACCGTGAAATGGCAGACAGCCGTCGACGGCATGAACCCCGCCCTCACCGGTAACGACTACCAGTGGGCACTCGGCACCGACGGCCTGCCCGTACTGAAAAGAAACAATAACAACCCCTAAACAACACGCATCATGAAACGAACAAACATCCATATATTCGCAGCCATCGCCCTGCTGTTCGCCCTTGCCGCCTGCACGCAGGACGAAGCGGGCTTCCTACCGGAAGGGGCGGAAGGCACACCCATCGTCTTCACCGCCACGGGGCTGAACCCCGCCGCGACAGCCACCGCCGGCACCCGTGCCCCAGCGGATGGCAATTGGACGGGTGTGCAGAGCGTGGCAGTTCTGATGGACGGCACGGTGAAGACGTACAACGTGACGCCCTCCACCGCCGACCCCACCAGCGCCACACTGACCTCCACCGACCCGTACTACTGGACCAACCACAACGACATCACCGTCACGGCGTGGTGGCCCTACACCGAGGGCGAGACAACTCCACCTGCGGTAAAGGTAAAAGCCAACCAAAGTGCCCAGAAAGACTTTGAGGGCAGTGACCTCATCGTAGCCGACGGACAGACGGTGACTTACGGTAGCCCCACGCTCCGCTTCACCCACCGCACGGCGCGGGTGACCATCGTTCTGACGGACTACACCGAGGGACTGGCATCCGTGCGGCTGACGGGCCTCTCCACCGAAGGCGACAACCCTGCCGAAATCACCCCGTATGACAAGGGCAGCAACACCTACACCGCCCTCGTAGCCCCGCAAAGTGTGGCAGCTGGCACGGCCTTCATTACCTGCACCTTCACCAACGGCAAAACCTTCGTTTATAAGATGAAGAATGCTACCGACTGGCAGGCGGGCGGTGAATATACCTACACCGTCTCCCTCGCTGCGGCAAAAGACCTGGGCTATACCATAGAGAGCAACGGCAGCTACACCGTGACCTCCGCCGATGGTCTGATGAATATAGCCGAATTAGTGAACGGAGGTAAGAGCGACATTAACATTACCCTCACCGCCGACATTGACCTCACAGGCAAAGACTGGACACCGATAGGCACAGACTACGACAACTCATACAAAGGCACCTTCGACGGTGGCGGCCATACCATTACGGGGCTGACCTTTACGACAAATGACGAATATGCGGGTCTGTTCGGCTGGCTCAATAGAGCTGGTACGGTGAAGAACGTGGTGATGGAGGGCGTACAGATAACAAGCAATCAAATATATGGCGGCAGTATTGGTGGCGTGGTAGGATCTAGCTGGGGCACCATTGAAAACTGCTCGGTGTCGGGCAACGTCAGCGGCACGGTGTATGTCGGCGGTGTGGTGGGTGTTCAAATAGGCGGTTCCATCACCGGATGCAGTTCCTCTGCCACAGTGAAGGGAACGGTCGATGTCGGCGGCGTGGCAGGTCAGACGAATTCGAGTGCCACCCTGACCGCTTGCTATGCCACGGGCAACGTGATCATAGAAATAAACCCCAAAAAGAATATCGCTGGCGGCAGTCTGGTGGGAATGAACGCAGGAAGCAGCCTCCTTGCCTGCTATGCCACGGGCAACGTAACCAGTACGGGTAGTAGCACCGGCAAAGTACATATCGGCGGCTTTTTGGGAAATAACTACACCACCGTGACCGCCTGCTATTGGAAGAACAATCATGAACAAGGCATCGGCTACAATAAAGAAAACATCGTCCCCGAAGCCACGAAGGTGGACGGCACTTACGTTACCTGGCAGAAAGCCGTTGATGCCATGAACACCGCCTTGCAGAACGCAGGCTCAGAGTGGCGTTACGAACTTAACGGAGCATTGCCTACCTTGAGGAAGCAGTAAACGTCGGGCGGAAAAAGTTCCGCCCGCAACGGAAAGAACCGAAGTATAACCCCAATAAAGAAAGGAGGACGTGATGGAACACACGGAGAATCCACCATATAGGTTTTGACATCAAGGCATTGTCAATAATAATATAGACTCCAGTGTAAATATGGAAGCTGTAAGCCGGACATTGTCAAGATTGGTGCTCATTAAAGACAACAAATCAAGTAATTAAATTAAAAACATGGGACTTTTTCACAGAGGCAAGAAAAATAATGACGATGAGCCGGACAGTGTTCAAACCAATTCATTCTCTGATATTATGAATGGTTTGCAGTACGCCGTAAACTGTGCACAAGATACATTACAGAATCATCAGATATCCCGTGCCGACGGATATGTACCAACAAGACTAATGTACCGGCTGATTTGCAATCTGCCGGAATATAATATAAGGATTTCCCGTGCCGACGGATATGTAGCAACAAGACTAATGTGCCGGCTGATTTGCAATCTGCCGGAATTGAGTATAAGGATTTTCAATCCGCTTACTTCCTATTTTTTGATTTATAGGTATGTTTTTCGGATCGCAGATCCTTATATTCGATACAGCCGGATAGCATATCCGGCAGAACATTAGCCCCCGTGCCGACGGATATGTAGCAACAAGACTAATGTGCCGGCTGATTTGTAATCTGCCGGAATATAATATAAGGATTTGCCCGTGCCGACGGATATGTAGCAACGACGCTATTGTGCCTTCCCGTGCCGACAGATATGTAGCAACAAGACTAATGTGCCGGCTGATTTGCAATCTGCCGGAATATAATATAAGGATTTTCAATCCGCTTACTTCCTATTTTTTGATTAATAGGTATGAGTCTCGGATCAAAGATCCTGATATTTTTTGCTGTCGGATTGCAAATCCGACAGAACAATAGCCTTGTGGCTCCCAGGCAATGATATGCAGCAACAAGACCCAATAACAGCGGAACATACAGCAAAAAGCTAACCGACATGACATGATTGTTGAGAAATAATGCAGAAATGTGATGCAAACATTTGAATATAAGCCAAATAAAGCTTATATTTGTTTTGTTAACTGCAAAACGACGGATATATCATGAACAACGCAAAAGGCATAATACAGGATGAAGTATATTTTATAACAACAACCGTTGTCAACTGGATAGACATCTTCACACGGCCAAAGTATAAGCATATAGTGTTGGAGTCGCTAGACTATTGCCGGCAGCACAAGGGACTGATAATTTATGCATGGGTGCTGATGAGTAACCATCTGCACGCAATAGTGCGCAGTGAATCGGACGAGAGCGTGGCCGACATCATGCGCGACTTTAAAAAACATACAAGCAAACGGATAATAGCCGAACTGCAAGACGACATGCAGGAGAGCCGCAGGGAATGGATGCTAAGTCAGTTTGGCTTTGCAGCCGCAAACGACACGAAGACATCTAAATACCGTTTCTGGCAAGACGGCTACCACCCGGAACAGATAGCAACGCCTTACTTCTTTAAGCAAAAGCTGAGATACATACACGACAATCCGGTAAGACAGGAATATGTAAGCCGTCCGGCCGATTATCTCTACAGTTCGGCCATAGACTATGACGGCGGCACTGGCTTGCTGAGCGTTGAAGTGTTGGCTGTGTGAATAAACTGAACATCAGCCTCAATTTTTTTAGTAGTTAAAGTAGTTAAAGGAGTTAAAGTAGTTAAAGTCAAATGCATTGTTGCTTAAAAACGGATATGCAGAAACAAAGCTAATTTTTAGTAGTTAAAGTAGTTATAGAAGTTAAAGTAGTTAAAGTCAAATGCATTGTTGCTTAAAAACGGACATGCAGCAACAAAGCTAATGTGCCGGCTGATTTGCAATTGTCGTGCAAGCGAGAGCAGAAGCAAATTATATTTGGTTATGCCGAGCGCAGCTGACAATCAATAAAATTAATCTGCCGGAATATAATATAAGGATTTTTTTAATCCGCTTGCTTCCTATTGCTGATTTATAGGTATGTTTTTCGGATCGCAGATCCTGATATTCGATACAGCCGGATAGCATATCCGACAGAACATTACTCTTGTGGCTCCCAGGCAACGAGGCTTACAAGCAACGATATATACCAACAAGACTAATGTGCCGGCAGATTTGCACGTGTTGTTGAGCGCAGCGAAAAATCTGCCGGAATTGAGTATAAGGATTTTTCAATCCGATTGCTTCCTATTTCTGATTTATAGGTGTGTTTTTCGGATCGCAGATCCTTATATTTTATGCTGTCGGATAGCATATCCGACAGAACAATAGCCTTGCTGTTTCTTTACAATTCTGTACCAACAAGACTAATGTGCCGGCTGATTTGCAATTGTCGTGCAAGCGAGAGCAGAAGCAAATTATATTTGGTTATGCCGAGCGCAGCCGACAATCAATAAAATTAATCTGCCGGAATTGAGTATAAGGATTTTTTAATCCGCTTGCTTCCTATTGCTGATTTATAGGTGTGTTTTTCGGATCGCAGATCCTTATATTTTATGCTGTCGGATAGCATATCCGACAGAACAATAGCCTTGCTGTTTCTTTACAATTCTGTACCAACAAGACTAATGTGCCGGCTGATTTGCAATTGTCGTGCAAGCGAGAGCAGAAGCAAATTATATTTGGTTATGCCGAGCGCAGCCGACAATCAATAAAATTAATCTGCCGGAATTGAGTATAAGGATTTTCAATCCGCTTGCTTCCTATTGCTGATTTATAGGTATGTTCCGCTATGCTGCCGGCGCTTTATTGTAAAAAAAGCATTTGGCTTTAACTCCTTTAACTACTCTAACTTCTTTAACTCCTTAATAAATAACTCCTAATAAATATCCTTTTGCCGTTTCGTCAGAAAATCTTATCTTTGCAACAGACAACACGGTGCGGGTATGGATAGTTGTTGCAGAGACGCTGGCGCCGTGTTATTAGGATAAAGTATAAACAAGTATCAGATTATGAAGATTTTTGCCGTAGGAATGAACTATATCCAGCACAATAAAGAGCTGGATGGAACGTTATATAAACCGGAAGAGCCTGTGATATTTACAAAGGCCGACTCAGCTCTGCTAAAAGACAGCAAGCCGTTTTTCCTGCCCGACGAGCTCGGACGCATCGACTATGAGACAGAGCTGGTGGTGCGCATCTGCCGCCTGGGCAAGAGC
This sequence comes from Xylanibacter sp., assembly GCF_057607445.1. Taxonomy (NCBI): domain Bacteria; kingdom Pseudomonadati; phylum Bacteroidota; class Bacteroidia; order Bacteroidales; family Prevotellaceae; genus Xylanibacter; species Xylanibacter sp. Next base: position 152,290 of record NZ_DBLZAX010000004.1, read on the forward strand.
ATACCGCAGCGCTTCGCCCACAGATACTACGACGCCGTAACCGTGGGCATCGACTTCACCGCCCGCGACCTGCAGAACAAGCTGCGCGCCGAAGGCAAGCCGTGGGATTTGTGCAAGGGCTTCGACGGCTCGGCTGCAATAGGCGAATGGGTGAGCATAGAGAAGTTTCGCGACATACAGGCAATACATTTCCGCCTCGACATCAACGGCAACACCGTTCAGGAAGGCTGCTCGAGCGACATGCTCTTCAAGGTAGACGAGATAATAGCCTACATAAGTCAATGGTTCACGCTGAAGACCGGCGACATCCTTTATACGGGCACTCCGGCCGGAGTGGGCCCCGTTCATATTGATGACCACCTTACGGGCTGGCTTGAAGACCGCAAGGTATTGGAGTTTAACGTTAAATGACAAAGAGAAAAATATTATTGTCGGTTATCGCGCTGCTCTGCTGCTGCAACATCATGGGCAGCAGTGTGCAGAAGTTTTTTAACCTCACTGCCGACGAGGTTAAGATAGACAGCGTGCTGCCGCGCTTTGCCTGTTCGCTGCCGCTCGGCGGCGCATGGGCCGACTCTGTATATACGGTAAAGATTGAATATCCCGAATTTTACGAGATGAGCAGCGGCGACGTAGAGCGCTGCCTGAAGATTGCCGGCGACAACATGCCCGAAATGCCGGAGCTGGAGGTCAACGTGGTTACGGAGCGCAAGCGCGGACGCATCGAGGTGTCGTTTGTGCCGGTGGTAAAGCGCGGGGGCAAGTGGCAGAAGCTGGTGAGCTTTATGATAGACGTTGAGGCTAAGCCTAAGAACGCTGCCCTCAGGACAGCCTCGAGAGCCGAAGCCGTAAGTCCTGCCGGCCGCTATGCCGCCAAGTCGGTGCTGGCCGAAGGCCGCTGGGCAAAGATACGCGTGCCCTCTACGGGCATATATCAGATAACCGACGCGCTGATACGCCGCGCCGGATTCAGCGACATGAGCCGCGTAAAGGTGTATGGCTACGGCGGCGCGCTGCAGAATGAAAGTCTCGAAGCAGACGACCTGATAAAGTATGACGACCTGAAGGAGGTGCCCACATGCTATGTTGACGGCCGCAGGCTGTTCCATGCGCAGGGACCGGTGTCGTGGAGCAGCAACACAACAACCACGCGCACCCGCAATCCTTACTCCGACTACGGCTACTACTTCCTTACCGAGAGCGACGGCGAGCCGCTCACCGTTGACAGCACAGCCTTTGTAGACTCGTTCTATCCCTCTGCCGACGACTATCACTTCCTGCACGAGATAGACAATTATGCATGGTATCAGGGCGGACGCAACCTTTATGAGAACACGCCGATAAGCGCAGGAACGTCGAAGACATATATCCTGGAGAACTCTTCGCCGTGTCAGGGCATACGTAAGGTCTATGCCAGCGTCACCGCAGGACAGGCCACCACGGTGCAGATAAAGATTAACGGGTCAGACACGCGCACGTTCAGCATGACATTCGGCGAATATGACCACGGCAAGTCGGTCAACATGACCTACAGCAATGCCTACGCGTCGCCGTCGGACACGGTAACGATAACCACCGTATCGGGCGGTCCGGCAAGGCTCGACTATATCAGCGTAACGCAGGACGAGCCGCGCCCGTGCCCCACGTTGAGCGGACGTGAGTTCAGCGTGCCCGAATATGTGTATAACATAACCAACCAGAACCATCATGCCGACGAGGCTGCCGACATGATAATCATAGTGCCCACCTCTGCCGCTCTTACGGCTCAGGCGCAGCGCATAAAGGAACTGCACGAGGAGAAAGACGGCATGAGAGTGCGCATAGTGCCGGCCGACGAACTGTATAACGAATTTTCGAGCGGTACGCCCGACGCCAACGCATACCGCCGCTATCTGAAGATGCTCTACGACCGCGCCGAGACAGAGGCCGACATGCCGTCGCACCTGCTGCTGTTTGGCGACTGCGTGTGGGACAACCGCATGAACACGCAAGAGTGTTCGAGTCTCAGTCAGGACGATTTCCTGCTGTGTAATGAGAGCGAAAACTCATTCAGCGCCACCGACTGCTACGTTGACGACGGATTCTTCTGCCTGTTAGACGACGGCGAGGGCGGCAATCCGAAGACCGACAAGCTCGACATGGCTGTGGGGCGCTTCCCCGTGCGCACCGCAGAAGAAGCAAAGATAATGGTTGACAAGACCATAAGCTACGCCGAGAACAAAAATGCCGGCAGCTGGCAGAACGTGATGATGTTTATGGGCGACGACGGCAACAACAACCAGCACATGAGCGATGCCGACGAAATGGCAAAGGTGGTTGAGGGCATCAATCCCGCCATTCAGGTAAAGCGCGTCATGTGGGACGCATACACCTGCGTAACGACGTCTACCGGAAACACATATCCCGACGTGACCAAGATAATAAAGCAGCAGCAAAGCGCCGGCGCGCTGATAATGAACTACAGCGGACACGGACGTGCCGACCAGATATCGCATGAGCGTGTGCTCACGCTGACCGACTTTTCCGGCTTCAGCAACGCCAACCTGCCGCTGTGGATAACGGCGTCGTGCGACATCATGCCCTTCGACTCGCAGCAGCAGAACATCGGCGAGACGGCGGTGCTCAACAGCAACGGCGGTGCGGTGGCATTCTACGGAACAACGAGAACGGTGTGGGTAGACCGCAACAGGGCTATCAACCGTGCCTATCTTAAGGCCCTGCTCACCCCGCAGAACGGCACCTATGTCACTATAGGCGAGGCGCAGCGCCTGGCCAAGAACGACCTTATAGAGTCTGGTGCCGACAAGACGGAGAACAAGCTGCAATATTCGCTGCTGGGCGACCCCGCCCTGAAGCTCAACCTGCCGCAGATGAGAGTGGTGGTAGACAGCATCAACGGCGTGCCCCTGGCTTCTGCCGAGACTCTGCCTCAGCTCAAGGCAGGCTCCGTGGCCACAGTGAAAGGACACATAGAGGGAGCGTCGGGCAGCATAGACGAGGCCTTCAGAGGCGTGGCCACGCTGACCGTGAGAGACGCCGAGAAGCTCGTTGTGTGCAAGCTTAACAACACGTCGAGCGAGGGAGCAAGCACTCCGTTTGAATATTACGACCGCTCAAACACCCTGTTCAACGGCACCGACAGCGTGAGGGCAGGCAAGTTCAGCATGTCGTTTGCCGTGGGCAAGGACATCGACTACAGCGACGAGAGCGGACTGATAAACGTGTTTGCAATAAACGGCGACACGGGCGATGCCGTGAATGGCTACAGCGAAGACTTCATCGTGGGCGGAACAGGCTCGCTCGACAACGACGGCATAGGCCCGTCTGTCTACTGCTATCTTAACTCTCCGACCTTTGTCAACGGCGGCAACGTAAATCCAACGCCTTATTTCGTGGCCGAGATAACCGACAAGGACGGAATAAACACCACGGGCAGCGGCATAGGCCACGACCTTATGCTGACCATAGACGGCGATGCCGACAAGACATACGTGCTGAACGACAACTTCAGCTACGACTTCGGCAGCTACACCAGCGGCTCGACATACTACAGCATACCGGAGCTTGAGCCGGGCATGCACACGCTCAGGTTTAAGGCATGGGACATAATGAACAACCTGACCACCACCGAACTTACGTTCAACGTGGTCAGCGGTCTGCGCCCCGGTCTGATAGACATCAACTGCACGGCCAACCCCGCCAGAACGTCGACAACGTTTATCATCAACCACGACCGCGCCGGAAGCAACCTTGACGTGGAGATTGAGGTGTTCGACATGAGCGGCCGTCCTCTGTGGAAACACAAGGAGAGCGGTGTGTCGGCAAACAACAACTATACCGTAGACTGGGACCTGACGGGCAGCAACGGCGGCAAGCTGCAGACGGGCGTCTATATCTACCGCGTGAAGATTGGCGGCAGCGGCAGCGACATGGTGTCGAAGGCAAAGAAGTTGATTATCATATCGCGCTGACACGGCAGCCGCACCGGTGACGCGCCATGTCTGACACTGCATGGCGGCAGCCGGAACAATAAGGCATAGCGGCGCTAAATGTGGCATTAATGACCGCACTACACAATAAAATGAGAGAAAAGCGGTTATTATATCAAGGCGCATGTCGCTTCTGCGCATGACAAAAGTTTTTTAGTTGCATAATCATTACAGAAAAAGAAATAAAGACAAAGAATGAAGAATAGTCAAAGAATATTGTTGACATTGATGCTTGCTGTGGCCTCGGCCGGAGCCTTTGCTCAGGACAAGCTGGACATGTTTAATCCGGTTAACACCTCAGTAACTTCACAGATGATAGCCCCCGACGCACGTGCCGCCGGTATGGGTGATGTCGGTGTGGCTACCGACCCTGATGTCAACTCGCAATATTGGAACCCTGCCAAGTATCCTTTCTGTATAAGCCGTGCAGGAGTGTCGCTCAACTATACGCCGTGGCTGCGTCAGCTCGTAAGCGACATGGACCTTGCTTATCTGTCAGGATATTACCGCATTGGCGACTACAGTGCCGTGTCGGCATCGTTGAGATATTTCTCGCTGGGTGAGGTTATGACCAACTATGACAGCACGACAGGCGAGAGCAACGGCATGACGATTAACCCTTATGAAATGTCGTTCGACGTGGCTTACTCGCTTATGCTGAGCGAGAAGTTCTCTTTGGCTGCTGCCGTAAGATGGATCTACTCAGACCTTACATACGACTACACGGACGATACGTCGCCTGGTAGTGCGTTTGCAGCCGACATTGCCTGCTACTATAACGACTATATAAACATTGGTGCGCGCGAGTGTCAGCTCGGCATCGGACTCAACATAAGCAACATCGGTAGTAAGATTACGTTCGGAGGCGATGACAACAGCGAGTTTATACCGACGAACATGCGTCTTGGTCTTGCCCTGATGGTGCCCATCGACGAGTTTAACAGATTCACCATAGCTGCAGATGCCAACAAGCTCCTTGTGCCTACATATCCTAAGCAGGAGGAAGGCGAGTCGACAGAAGACTATCAGCAGCGCGTTCAGAAAGAATATTACGACGTGTCGAGCATATCGGGTATATTCAAGAGCTTCGGTGATGCTCCCGGCGGATTCAAGGAAGAGCTGCAGGAGATAAACTGGAGTGTAGGTGCTGAGTATGTGTATAACGACAAGTTTACGCTGAGAGCCGGTTATCACCATGAGTCGGAGAACAAGGGTAACCGTAAATACTTCACCGTAGGTGCCGGTTTCCGCATGAGCGCCTTCTCGCTCGACTGCGGTTATGTAATCGCAACGGCAAAGAGCAACCCGCTCGACCAGACACTGCGTTTCACTCTCGGATTCGACATGGACGGCATAAAGGACCTGTTCCGCAGATAAACCGAAGGGAGCAGGAAAAACAAGAAGTCGCATGAGCCCGAAATAACGCGCCCATGCGACTTCTTGTTTTACATTATCATATTGAATAGCAAAACAGAACTAAAATAAACGATTATGAAGATTAGAACCGGATTTGGATTTGACGTTCACAGACTTGTTGAGGGCCGTGACCTGTGGCTCGGAGGAATAAAGATAGAGCACAGCATGGGACTGCTGGGACACAGCGATGCCGACGTGCTTATACATGCTATATGCGACGCACTGCTCGGTGCTGCCAATATGCGTGATATAGGCTATCATTTTCCTGATACATCGGCCGACACACTCAATATAGACAGCAAGGTGCTGCTGCGCAAGACCGTTGAACTTATTGCCGGCAAAGGATATGTGGTAGGCAACATCGACGCCACAGTGTGTGCCGAGCGCCCTAAGATCAATCCGCATGTGCCGGCCATAAAGGCATGCCTTGCAGAAGTTATAGGCACCGACGAGGACAACATATCCATAAAGGCTACTACAACCGAGAAACTTGGATTTACGGGTCGTGAAGAGGGCATAAGCGCTTATGCCGTGGTGCTGATAGAACGCAAGGACGACTGATCATAGCAAATCTGTTATTGGAATTCGGTCAGTAGTTCGGCTGCATTGAATATAAGGATCTTTGATCCGCAACTCTTACCTATAATAAATTATACATAGGAAGCATTTGGATTGAAATTTCGGCAGCATTGAATATAAGAATTGTAGAGAAACAGCAAGGCTAATGTTCTGTCGGATCTGCGATCCGACAGCATCGAATATCAGGATCTTTGATCCGCAACTCCTACCTATAAATCTGCAATAGGAAGCAATCGGATTGAAAAATTAGCTTCGCTGACCGTTGGTTCTTATATTTTATTCCGGCAAATTAATTTTATTGATTGTCGGCTGCGCTCGGCATAACCAAATATAATTTGCTTCTGCTCTCGTTTGCACGATAATTGTAAATCAACCGGCACATCTGGTAAGAGATGCCCGAAGGGCTATATTTCAGTAACCGTGGGTGGCACACCCACGGATGCATAAACATGGGAAATCACCCGAAGTGGTGATACTTGTTATAAAAAACACTCACTTAGAAAACATGTTTTAAAGTAGCACCTCTTCGGGTGCATGCTTATCTTAGCAGAACAACCGGGCGTGGCTTCGCTGAGCTTCGCCACACCCGGTTACAAAAGTGTAGCCCTACGGGCTGTCTGAATTTGTGCGCTATTGTTTATGTCGTAGTCTCTTTTTGCTGCACATCACGTAGCACAAAAAACGCCTATATAAAGCAAGGATACGGACTGAAAGCATGAATGTACAGAATAGATAAAAACGGTCTAATGACTGACTGAAGCTATGCCTGTTTGGAACTTTTGTGAGTATAAAAAACACGCTGCAACTTTCAGCAAGCTGCAGCGTATTAAAAATATGTTTAACTAAAAAACCTTTTTCGATTCGAAAGGGAACCTCACGGCCTCCTTTGTCATCCTAAATAATCATGAAAACTTTACCTTAAACTAATACTATTTACTAACCTAAACAATTTATTAACCTTTTGATGCTGCAAAGATACGGCGAAAAACGTTATCTGTCAATACTTGTACGTGTCTTTTTGCAATCAAAGACGCTTTTCTTGACGCAAATCAATAAATTGTGTGCGATAACAGCATATAAACAGCCGTTAAATTTGGTAGAATAAGTATTTTATTTTAATTTTGTGTTTGCAATAAAAAACATAAACATTTTGAACAATGCGGGTGCTAATCGTAAATACAAGCGAGAAGACCGGAGGCGCCGCCGTGGCTGCCAACCGGCTAATGGAGGCTCTTAACAATAATGGCGTTAAGGCTAAGATGCTGGTGCGCGACAAGGAGACTTCGGACATCACGGTGGTGGAGCTGCCTAAAGGTATATGGCAGCGTTGGAACTTCCTGTGGGAGCGATGGTGCATTTTCTGTCACATGCACTTTTCACGGAAGCATCTCTTTGAGGTTGACATAGCAAATGCCGGCACGGACATAACTCGCATGCGCGAGTTTAAGGAAGCCGACGTGATACATCTGAGCTGGATAAACCAGGGCATGCTCTCGATAAAGGATATACGCAAGATTATCGACAGCGGAAAGCCTGTAGTGTGGACAATGCACGACTTCTGGCCGGCTACGGGTATATGTCACTACACCCGCAAATGTAACTATTATAAGACCACGGGATGTCATAACTGTCAGTATCTGCCCGGCGGAGGCTCTGCCAACGACCTCTCGGCAAAGATATGGAGGCGCAAGGCCAAGGTGTGGTCGTCGCGCAACATATTCTTTGTTACGTGCAGCAAATGGCTGTGTTCAGCCGTGCGCGGCAGCAGGCTGCTGACGGGAAAGCAGGTGGTCAGCATACCTAACCCAATAGATACGCGCGAATATAAGCCGGCTGACAAGCGCGAGGCACGCATGCGTCTGTCGCTGCCTATTGACAGACGTCTTATTCTGGTCGTATCACAGCGCATAACAGACAAGCGCAAGGGTATGGACTATATGGTGCGTGCCTGCGAGATTATGGCAGAGCGTTGCCCTGAGATGAAGGAAAACACGAGCATAGTTATCCTTGGAGGCCACTCGGAAGACTATGCCGACAAGCTGGCTTTTCCGGTGTGTCCGCTCGGCTATGTCAGCGACCAACGGAAGATTATAGATGTGTATAACGCGGCCGACTTGTTTGTGCTGCCTTCGCTTGAAGATAACCTGCCTAACACTATAATGGAGGCTATGGCCTGCGGCGTGCCGTGCGTAGGATTTAAGTCGGGCGGCATCCCGGAGATGATAGATCACCGCAAGAATGGGTATGTGGCTGAATACAAGAGTGCCGAAGATCTGGCAGAAGGCATGCGATGGGTGCTCTCTGAAGCCGACTATGACGAGCTGAGCGACAATGCGGTGAAAAAGGTTTCAATAAGCTATTCGCAGCAGAGCGTGGCGATGAAGTATATCGAGGTTTATAACCAGGCCAGGGCTTACAGGCATTACAGATTATGATAAAGTTTACGATTGTAACAATTACGTATAATGCGGCCGATGTGTTTATGCGCACGGCTGACAGCGTTGCGAGGCAGACTTATGCGGCAGTGGAGCATCTTATTATAGACGGGGCTTCGTCTGACGGCACGCAGAATTTGGCAGAAGAATATAAAAAGGCTTCAAATGCAGCCTGCAACGGCCATGAGGTGAGGATAGTTTCCGAACCTGACAAGGGACTGTATGACGCCATGAACAAAGGGCGCCGGCTGGCTACGGGCGATTATGTGTGTTTCCTCAATGCCGGAGACTTCTTCCCGTCGGCCGATACGTTGGATGTTATTGCTGCCAACGCACGTCTTGAAGAGTGCAGCAGCGAAGGAAAACCGCTGCCGGGAGTGTTGTATGGCGACACCGACTGGGTGGATAATGACGGCAACTATATGAGCCGGCGCAGGCTTACACCGCCAGAAAAACTCACGTGGCGCTCTTTCCGTCATGGTATGCTTGTGTGCCATCAGGCTTTTTATGCGCGCACTGATTTGGCGCAGAAGGTTCCTTACGACTTGCGTTATCGTTTTTCGGCAGATGTTGACTGGTGTATAAAAATTATGAAAGAAGCAGAGAAAGAGTCGCTGCCACTGGTGAACGTTCATGCCACCATTGCCGACTATCAGCGTGAGGGGCAGTCGACAAAGAACCACAGGGCCTCGCTTCTTGAACGTTTTGATGTTATGAGCCGTCATTACGGACTTTTTACCACTATCGTCATGCATGCCTGGTTTGTCATACGTGCGGTGATAAAAAAATAAGAATCAGAAATATCAGTTATAAATTACGCCCAAATCGGTCATGCTGATTTGGGCGTATTGTTGTTTTATATAGAAAGTATAGCCTTCTTATATCGGAAGTGCTGCCGTCTGCTTTTTCGCAGGCATTGCGGCTGTATCAGGAAAATGCAGATTCAGACAGGCGACAAAAACAGGTATGTCTGGCAAAAAACATAAACCCCAGTCGGTCATTAGACCGCACATAGCTTTATCAATTTTGTGTATTCATGCTTTCAGCCTGCCTGATGACCGATTGGAATAAAAAAAGCGGTTGCCAGCATAATGCTGACAGCCGCTTGACATTTATAGACATTAACAATTATGAGTATCTTAAGATCTGTCCGGGACGTATGCGCATCTTCTTTGTTATGTGGTTAAGCTTGCAGAGCTCCTCGATAGTTGTGTTGCGCTTCTTTGCGATGCTCGACAGAGTCTCTCCGCGTTTAACCTTATGATAGCGTATGTCGCCGCTGTCGTTGTTTCTGCTTCTCTTGTCAGACGATGAACTGTTCTCTGCTGATGCATATTCGTTGTCGTCTTTTCCTCTTTCCTTGTTTGCAAGTCTTGAGTCGTTGTCGTAAGTGTCGCGGCGGAACATATATGTATCGCCTGTTACGTCCTGGTTCTTGAAGTCGAACATGAGTGCCGGGTTGAGGGCTACGCCGCAGAGACGTGTCTCAAAGTGGAGGTGAGAACCTGTGCTTCGTCCTGTGTTTCCGCCAAGTCCGATGGGCTCTCCGGCTTTTACCGTCTGGTTTTCTTCAACCAGGTGTTTAGACATGTGTCCGTATATAGTCTCAAGTCCGTTATAGTGGCGTATAACCACATAGTTGCCATATCCGTTGGCTTCGTATCTTACTATTCTTACTTTTCCGCTGAATGCGGCACGTATTGTGTCGCCGATATAAACCTTCACATCGATACCTTTGTGCATGCGGCCCCAGCGACGTCCGAAGTTAGACGTTATGACTTTGCTTGTCGTAGGCATGCAGAAGTGCTTGAGGTTAATAGGAAAAGAATCGGGAAGGGTTGTGGCGCGGTGAGCATATTTGTTGCTCCATTCCTTGTAAAGCTGTGCCGAAGGGGAGCCGGTCTGTTCTCTCTGTATTATGTTTTTAAGGGCTAAAGTGTCAACCGCCTTCATCTTTCTGTCGATAGGTGCCTGGCGGGCCAGCAGGTCCTGGGCTGATGCCGTTACTGCCGTAAGGGTAAATAATGCCGTAAATGCTAATGTCTTTATTGTTCTTTTTATTAAATACATAATTTATTGTTCTTGGTTAAGATAAAAGTGCGGAGGCTGCCGCGGGCGATAGTCAGAAAAAAATCAACAGATAAAAATTTTCCGGCCTATCATAAAAACCTTTGCAAAGATAATAAAAAAGTGTGATAGTTGTTTTCCGGTTTAACAACTTTATGGACACTTTAACAAACTGGCATGCAAGGTGTCCCTAATTTAACTAATACTAACTGGTTGATATTCATATTGTTAGCATTTTAGTTAAAATATCTATGAAATGGCAGACCAGTTTATGTTTGTTTTGCGCAGTGAGTCAAGCCTTTTCCATAGCATGGCATATTCCTGCTTCTGACACATGGGGTCTTTGTCAATTATTTTCTGTGCCTCGTCGCGTGCCAGCTGCACCAGCTGACCGTCGCGCGCAATGTCGGCTATCTTGAGGTCGAAGGCCATTCCGCTTTGCTGTGTGCCTTCAAGGTCTCCGGGGCCACGCAGCTTCAGGTCGGCTTCTGCAATCCTGAATCCGTCGTTGGTGTCGCACATTATGTCTATTCGCTTGCGTGTCTCTTCGCTTAACTTGCGCTTGCTTACAAGTATGCAGTATGACTGGTCGGCTCCTCGTCCTACACGGCCGCGCAGCTGATGCAGCTGTGACAGGCCGAAGCGTTCGGCGTTGAGTATTACCATCACTGATGCATTCGGCACGTTTACGCCTACCTCAATTACGGTGGTGGCCACGAGTATCTGGGTCTCGCCGGACACAAAGTGCTTCATCTCCTCTTCTTTTTCAGCCGGCTTCATCTTGCCGTGAACCTTGCTCAGCCTGAATTCGGGAAACGCTTCTTTGAGTCCTTCAAATCCGTCTTCAAGATTCTTGAGATCTATCTTCTCGCTTTCTTTTATCAGCGGGAACACGATATATACCTGACGCCCTTCGTTGATCTGTTTCCTTATTCCGTTATACAGGCTTGTTGTCTGGTCGTCATATTTATGTATTGTCACTACAGGCTTGCGTCCCGGCGGCAGTTCGTCTATGACGCTCACGTCCAGGTCGCCGTATATGGTCATTGCCAGCGTTCGCGGAATAGGCGTGGCTGTCATGACCAGCACGTGCGGCGGGTTGTCGCTCTTGTTCCATAGCCGTGCCCTCTGTGCCACTCCGAATCTGTGTTGCTCGTCTACGACTACAAAGCCGAGGCGTGCAAACTGCACGGTGTCTTCGATGACGGCATGGGTGCCCACCAGTATGTTTACGCTTCCGTTGGCCAGTCCTTCCAGCACGGCCTTGCGCCTCTTGCCTTTCACCATGCCGGTCAGCAGTTCTACGTTTACGTCCATTCCGCCGAGCATTCCCTGTATTGTGGCAAGGTGCTGTTCCGCCAGAATTTCTGTCGGTGCCATTATGCAGGCCTGAAAGCCGTTGTCGATGGCGATGAGCATGGACATCAGTGCCACGAGCGTCTTGCCGCTGCCCACGTCGCCCTGCAGCAGACGGTTCATCTGCTGTCCCGAGCCCATGTCTTTCCTTATTTCCTTAATGACACGTTTCTGTGCGCCTGTGAGCGGAAAAGGAAGGTTGTTGAAGTAAAAGTCGTTGAACGTCTTGCCTACACGGCTGAATATATAGCCGCGATATTTGCGCCTGTGGTCGCTGGCGTATCGCAGAATGTTGAGCTGAACATAGAAAAGCTCTTCGAACTTCAGACGGTAGCGGGCCTTGCTCATGTCGTCGGGCGTTTTGGGGTTGTGTATTTTTCTGAACGCCTCGTCCCTTGATATCATGTTCAGCGGCTTGGTTATGAAGTCGGGCAGGGTTTCCCTGAGCGGTTCTTTCATGTTGTCGAGCATGCTTTTTATGAGCTTTTCGATGGCTCTCGACGTCATGCCCGTCTTCTTCATGTTTTCCGTAGTTACATAATACGGCTGCAGTCCCATCTGTGATAGCTGCATTTCTGATGCCGGATCAATGTCGGGATGTGCAAACTGGTAGCGCCCGTTGAACACGGTAGGTCTGCCGAATATTATGTAGTCGGTAGAAAGTTTATAGTGGCTGATGATGTATTTTGCTCCCGAAAACCACACGATGTCTGCCACTCCGGTTCCGTCTGACACATGTGCCACGACCCTTGTGCGGTGGAACCCCATCTCGAAAGTCTCAAAACTCAGTATTCTTGCACGTATCTGAACGAAGGGCATGTCGCCCGAAAGTTCATTTATGCGGTATATGCGGCTGCGGTCGACATATTTGTAGGGGTAATATTCAAGCAGTTCCTTATAGGTGCTGATGCCCAGTTCCTTACTGAGCAGAGTCTTGCGCCTTGGGCCTACGCCCGGAAGATACTGTATGTCCTGGTCTAATATGTCGAGCATTGTCGCGTTTTGAGAGATGTTTCAGATTAGATGAAAATATTATGTCAGCAAATTATCTACGCCAGCACCCTTGCTATAAGCAGGTCGAACGGAGTGGTTATCTTTATGTTCTCGCGGTTGCCCTCTATGAGCGTCGGACTTTGCCCGATGCTTTCTGCCACAGAGGCGTCGTCGGTGAAGTCCTCACGGTAGGGCTGCTTGTATGCCTCCTTCAGCAGCTGTATGTCAAAGGTCTGCGGCGTCTGGACAAGGCGATACTCCTGTCTTGGCACGGTGGTGCTCTTGTTTTCGGTGTTGAGATGTATCAGGGTCTCTACTACGGGCGTAACCGGCACCACGGCCTTGCGTGTTCTTGCTGTTTCATAGCAGTTGGATATCACCTCAATCGACGGGAACGGGCGCACACCGTCGTGTATGCCAACCACTCCTGTTTCGTCGTCGGGTATACATGCCAGTCCGTTTCTGACTGAGTGGAAGCGTGTCTCGCCTCCGTCTGCTATCTGATATTCAGCAGCGAAGTGATATTTCTTGCACAGTTCGTGCCAATATTCCTGTTGTTCCTTAGGCAGCACAAGTATTATTTTCAGCGTGGTGCTGTATTCTTTGAATCTTTTTATTGTGTGCATAAGGACAGGAAATCCGTTGACAGGCAAGAATTGCTTTGGTATGTCAGAGCCCATTCTCAATCCTTTGCCTCCGGCAACGATTACAACATAGTCCATAATATTCTTCTTGTGATTCTTCTTGTTTTGTCTTATTGTCAGTAAGTTTTCTATGTGTGTATGGGCGTGCTGCTGTGCCCATGCAGGCTATATCTTCAGATGCAGGCCAGATGTATGTGTTCCGCATCATGCATACACGCCGCCACGGGGGCTAATCCGTGCTTATATATTCATCAGCCCGAATACAAGTCTTGCTGCCGTATCCGGGCTGATGAGCCGGTTGTTGTTATTTCATCATGAGATGCTTGAACATCATGCCTTCGGCCACGCTGTCGGCTGTCTTATGGTCGGTAAGAGCCTCGAGCAGTGTGTAGGCATAGGGCAGGGTGGCTGCCGGACCTTCTCCGGTAGTGATGTTGCCGTCTACTGTGCACAGTTCGTGTGTGTATTCTGCTTCATCAAGATATTTCTCGAATCCGGGATAACATGTGGCACGCTTGCCCCTCAGCAGACCAATTCCGCCAAGCACCATAGGTGCGGCACATATTGCACCGATCATCTTGCCCTTGCGGTTCTGCTCTATGAGAGACTTCTTTACTCCAACATGCTCGTTGAGGTTGGTTGCTCCCGGCAGTCCGCCCGGCAGCATGAGCAGGTCGGCGTCGCTGAGGTCAGCCTCTTCAAACAGCAGGTCGGCAGTGATTTTCACTCCGTGTGCCGATTCAACTTCCTTTGCGCCTGTAACGCTCACGGTTTTAAACTCAACGCCTGCGCGGCGCATAATATCTAATGGTATGAGGGCTTCAATCTCTTCGAAGCCTGTAGCCAGGAATTCATAAACTTTAGCCATGTGGTTTTCTGAATTTTAAGGTTTAAACGTTTATTTGTATAATGATGGCATAGCCTTATTTCAGGCAAGCCAGATATCTCTTTATCGTGTCTTCAAGACCGAAATACAGCGCATCGCATATCAGTGCGTGCCCTATGCTGACTTCGTCGAGCCATGGAATGTTCTGATGGAAATAGGTCAGGTTCTGCAGACTGAGGTCGTGTCCTGCGTTGAGGCCAAGCCCCACTTCTCTTGCCACTTCTGCCGCCTCTACGAACGGCTTTATCGCCTCTTCGCGGTTGGCCTCATAGCCTGCTGCGTATGGCTCAGTGTAAAGCTCTATTCTGTCGGTGCCGCACATACGTGCCGCTTCAACCATCTTAGGCTCGGCATCGACGAATATCGACGTTCTGATGCCTGCCTCCTTAAACTGTCCTATCACGTCGGTCAGAAAGCCCTTGTTGGCCACTGTGTCCCATCCGTGGTTGCTCGTTATCTGGTTGTCAGCATCGGGCACAAGTGTTACCTGGGTGGGCTTCACCTCGAGCACCAGCTTAATATATTTGTCAATTGGGTTGCCCTCTATGTTAAACTCTGTTGTTATCAGTGGTTTGATGTCTCTTACGTCCTGGTATCTGATGTGTCTTTCGTCAGGACGTGGATGCACGGTGATGCCTTGCGCGCCAAACTTTTCACAATCAACGGCCACTTTCAGCACGTCGGGATTGTTGCCTCCGCGTGCGTTGCGTATTGTAGCCACCTTGTTGATGTTTACGCTTAATTTCGTCATTTTTTACAAATTTATTTAGTTAGCAGTATCTGTTATTCCGCAAAATGATGTAATTTTGCATATGACAAGCCTTGTGCAGGCGGCTTTCTGGCTGTTGTCATACGAGGCTTGTGACATCTTTGCAGATAAATTTATTCATTGGCAAAGTTACTAAATGTTTGTCATTTTTCTGCATCCTGTACTAAAAAAGAAATTTAAAAGCTTAAAATTATGGGGTCGCGCAAGTTTAAATTCGCACTATTTGGAAATATCTATCAGGCAAAGAAGTCGGCTAACATCCGGGATATAATGTCGTATCTCACGCGCCGCGGCGCTGAAGTGTGCGTTGAAAAACTTTTTTACGACTTTCTTGTAAGCACCGGACGACTGTCGCCTGGCTCCGTTGAAGTGTTTGAGGGAGGCAACTTCATGGCTGATTTCGTCATATCTATGGGCGGCGACGGCACGCTGTTGCGTGCGGCGGGGCTCGTAGGAAGCAAGAATATACCAATACTTGGAGTCAATATGGGCCGGCTCGGATTCCTGGCAGACATCGTGCCTACCGAAGCCGAGAGCGCGCTCGACTCGCTCTATCGCGGCGACTACACGCTGGAGAACCATTCGGTAATATGCGTTGAGGCCGACGGCAAGCCTCTGCCGGGTGTGAGCCATGCGCTCAACGACATAGCCGTGCTGAAGCGCGACAATGCCTCGATGATATCAATACGCACAAGCATCAACGGCGAGTATCTCGTTACATATCAGGCCGACGGACTCATAGTCAGCACTCCTACAGGCTCAACGGCCTATTCGCTGTCGAACGGCGGACCTATCATCGTGCCGCAGACGGGCATCCTGTGCCTTACGCCGGTGGCTCCGCACAGCCTGAACATCAGGCCGATGGTGATTTCAGACGACTCTGAAATAACTCTCACCGTGGAGAGCCGTAACCATAACTTCCTCATTGCCGTCGACGGACAGTCGGCAAAGTGCAGCGAGAAGACACGGCTCACCATACGCAAGGCACCATACAACATAAAAATCGTGAAGCGCAGCAGTCAGAAATACTTCTCCACCTTGCGCCAGAAGATGATGTGGGGAGCCGACACGCGCGGCTGACAACATCTCCGCACCAGTATGCTGACATCAGCCTCGCATTCCGGCGTGGTGTCTGCAGCATACCCGGAAGCACCTTTAGCAGAAGCTTATGAAGATAAAGAACCTGTTGAGAATACCCCAAAGCAAATATCCCGTCAAGGCTATTTTGCGCTGGTTGTGGCACGCTTGGCGCGGCAACCGGCTTCAGGCCGTGCTCAACGCCGCGCTCGGACTGCTCGGCGTGGCTGCCAGCTTGATGTCCGTGTGGGCTGTTCAGAATGCCATCGACGTGGCATCTCATGTCCGCAGCGGCTCGCTCTATGCGGCAGTGGCGCTTATGGGCGTGTTTGTGCTTTGCGACTTTGGCGTCAGCATAGCTTCGGTATGGGTGAGAAACATTCTCGGCATAAAGGCGCAGAACCGCATGCAGCAGCACATGCTCGACCGCATACTGCGCTCAGAGTGGCGCGGACGCGACAGCATGCACAGCGGCGACGTGCTCAACAGGCTTGAGCTTGACGTTAGGACTGTAGTGGAGTTTCTTACCGAAACCATGCCCAACACGCTTTCGGTGGTGGCTCTTTTTCTCGGCTCGTTTTTCTATCTGTTCTCGATGGACGCCATGCTGGCCGTTGTCATCGTGATAATGCTGCCTCTGTTTATGCTTGTCAGCAGGCTCTACGTGGGGCGCATGCGCAGTCTTACGCGCAACGTTCGCAACTGCGACAGCCGCGTGCAGAGCGTGCTGCAGGAAACCATACAGAACCGCATGCTCATAAAGACTCTTGAAAAGGATGACGCCATGGTGGAGCGGCTAGAGGCAACGCAGAGCGAACTGCGGCATAATGTGGTAAGGCGCACGGCCTTCTCGCTGTTTTCGAGCTTTGTCCTCAACTTCGGCTTTGCGGCAGGCTATCTTATCGCCTTTCTGTGGGGAGCCATAAGGATGTACGGACACACGCTGTCTTTCGGCGGCATGACGGCCTTTCTGCAGCTCGTGGCGCGCATACAAGGGCCGGCACGCAATCTGACAAAGCTTGTTCCTCAGTTTGTGTCGGTGCTCACGGCGGCAGAACGGCTCATGGAACTTGAGGAAAATCCGCTTGAGGAGCAGGGCGCCCCGCTGCATGTAGCTGCCGACGGTGGAGTGGGCGTGCGCTTTGAGAATGTAGCTTATGCCTATGCCGACGGCGAACGCGAGATAATGAATAACTTTTCGTTCGACTTCACTCCGGGCAGCTGTACTGCCGTGCTCGGCGAGACCGGCACCGGCAAGACCACTCTTGTGCGCATGATTCTTGCCCTGATACGCCCTGACTCGGGACGCGCCGTGATATACAACGGACGAGGCGAAAGCTACCAGTTGTCGTCGCTCACGCGCTGCAACTTTGTATATGTGCCGCAGGGCAACACGCTGCTGAGCGGCACCATTCGTGACAATCTGAGGCTTGGAAACCTTTCGGCCACTGACGATGATATGCTCAACGCCCTTCATCGTGCCTGTGCCGACTTTGTCAGCGAGCTGCCCGACGGGCTCGACACCGTATGCTCTGAGTCGGGCGGGGGACTGAGCGAAGGTCAGGCGCAGCGCATAGCCATAGCCCGGGCACTGCTGCGCGACGGCAGCGTGGTGCTCTTCGACGAGGCAACAAGCTCGCTCGACCCTGACACAGAACGCCGCCTGCTGGCCAATCTGCTGGCAGACAGACAGCGCACCATCATCTTTGTAACCCACCGCATGGCCGTGGTAGACTATTGCGACCGTGTGCTGCGCATGGAGCGGCTCTGACTCTTCGTGTCGTGCCTGCACATCTGCTCTCGTTCAGGCATGATGTTTGTAGTGAATTTTATTAACCAAAATAAATTTTAGCGTTATGAAAAAACTTATCTTTATGGCGGCTTTCGCCATCATGACTGTCCTTGGCGCTGCGGCTCAGGATGCCGACTCGCGCTATGCCACCGAACTGCTGAAGCCCGGAACTGAGGCTCCCGACTTCACTCTGAAGGACATCAACGGCACAGAACACACGCTGAGCCAGTTGCGCGGAAACTATGTCGTGCTCGACTTCTGGGCTTCGTGGTGTCCCGACTGCCGAAAGGATGTGCCCATGCTGAAGGAACTTTATGCCAAATACGGCGAGCGCATCAAGTTTGTAAGTGTGTCGTTCGACGACAAAAAAGAAAATTGGAAAAACTATGTTGAGGCCAACGGCATGGACTGGCTCAACGTCAGCGAACTGAAGAAATGGAAGGAAACCCAAATTTCGCAGATGTATAAAATCAAGTGGATTCCTGCCATGTATCTTATCGACCGCCAGGGCAAGATCATCCTGTCAACGGTTATGATAGAGAAAATGGCTGACAAGCTGAAAGAGCTTCACGAGCTTTAAACTGAACCGTTCATCATAATCCTGTTGGGTTATCGTTTTATACAGAGCGTCTTGCCGTCTGCTTTTTTTGCATGAATAGAGCTTATGCCATGGAAAGGCCGACGGCAAGACAAATAAATAATAAATCATAAATATTGCTGGAAAATTCATGGGATTTCGTATATTTGTTCCATGTCTAATATTTCGCATTTTAATATGAATAAGTCAGACGAATTTTTCATACCCGACAACGAGGTTAAATTTTCAGAGGAACTTGATTATAGCCGAGTGGATGAATGCATCCGTTCGGTCGAGGCATTTTCGCGAATATCTTATCAGAGTGTCTATATCATCGATTATTTCAAGCAGAATTTTTTGTATGTGTCACCCAATCCTATGTTTCTGTGTGGACAATCACAGGAGCGTGTGAGAGAGTTAGGCTACCGATTTTATCTCGATTATGTTCCGGAAAATGAGCTGTCATTGTTGTTGAGTATAAATAGAACAGGTTTTGCTTTCTACAATGATATCCCAGTTGAGGAACGCAAGGATTGGTATATCTCATACGACTTTCATATTCTCAACAAAGGACGAAAAATCCTTGTCAATCATAAGCTGACACCACTTAGACTCACTTCCGACGGTCGTGTATGGCTTGCATTATGCGTAGTGTCGGCGGCAACACATACCGATGCTGGACATATAGAGATGCACCATATAGGTACATCTGATTTCTTTGAGTATAATACCGTTTCTCGCAAATGGAAAAGAAAACAGATTCCTACGCTTACAGATGGAGAAAAATCTGTACTTACACTTTCCATGCAGGGATATACTATGGTGGAGATTGCAGATAAACTATGCTTGTCTCCCGACACGATAAAGAAATATCGACAACGCATATTTGAGAAACTTGATGTACGTAATATCTCTGAAGCCATAGCCGCGGCCACGAACAACAAACTAATCTAAGTTCCTGCAAAGGTAGAATTTTGGAAAATATTTTACTTTGCGATTAACGGCGATGTTGACAGCTATCCGTGCACAGACGTGCGCCGCTGTTTTCAGAGCAGCCTCACTTGTTTTGCCTTCTCTTATTGCCGAAAGGGCAGAATATAACCACTCGCATCCTTCTATATTCCAGAAAGCACAATAACCGGCCATATATTCAGCAACCCAAAAGCGCATATCACTTTTGTGATGTAATTCATTCTTGTCGTCAGGTTTTATTACAATTGCTCCTGCACCATATACAAAATCAAAAGGATATATTATAGGTATTGAAATGTTGTCCTTTAAACCGGAAATACAATCACCCACATACTCTATAATCATATCAACAGAGACAGTATCTGGATACCAGTCTGTTGATGAAATAATGGTAATTGACTTGAAACCGGATTTATACAATTCGGTCTTAATGTTGTTTGTAAAATCGGTAGATCCAGCAATCACAATCCTATAGTCTGAAATAAGGCGTATTTCTTCATTTGTCATATTCTTTATTATTTTTGAGGTGCAAAATTATGTCTATCTTCGACGATATGCCATACCTAAAAGTGTATTTTTTTACCAATAAACACATTTGTATACTTTTGGGTATTGCAAAGAGTTTACGACGGCTGTAATTTTGTATCAAAAACCAATAATCAATTTAATATGAAAACAATATTCACATTAATTGTTATGGCTGTTACTTCGGTTACAGCAATGGCTCAAAGTATAACTGGCAAGGTTATGGACGAAAACAATTCTCCTCTTGGCTTTGTTAACGTGGTTCTACTAAGAGCCGATTCTACCTATATAACAGGTACAGTTACTGACGAAAATGGGATTTTCCTTTTCAGTGAAGAACAGAGTAATGCCGAATTGTTAAAATTGTCTTCAATTGGCTATGCAGACAAACTTGTTGTCATTCCATCTTCTGGGAATCTGGGCATAATTACGCTTAATACGGAGAATGTAATGCTGGGAGAGGTGGTTGTAAAAGCAAACCGCCCTGTAACAACGATGAAAGGAGATGTCCTTGTCACTAATGTGGCAGGCTCTCAACTTGAGCATGCAGGTACGGCAAATGATGTTCTTACACAAGTCCCTATGGTTCTTGGACGTGATGGTAATTTCGAAGTATTTGGTAAGGGTTCTCCTGCTATTTATATAAATGGTCGTGAAGTCATGGATCTTACGCAACTATCTCAGTTGAGTTCTGCAGATATTAAAAATATTGAAGTAATAACAAATCCTGGAGCAAAATATGATGCCTCGGTAAAATCAGTTATTCGTATTCAAACAAAACGACCTCAAGGTGACGGCTTTGGCATGACTATTCGGACACAGGGTGTTATGCAAAAATATTTTCGTACCGTTGACCAAGCAAACTTCAAATTCCGTACAGGCGGACTTGAATTATTTGGCAATTTCGGCTATATGTGGGGTAAATTCCAAAGTAGCAACGAAGTTGATATGCTCACACAGTCTTCCGTAATATGGAATCAGACGTTGGCTCAAGATGGAAATATGTGTACAAATGAGTTCTTTGGAAAAGCAGGCTTTTCATATATGTTCAGTGAAAATCATTCCATAGGAGCTTATTATTCTAATGGTTTTACGAAACAAAAGACAGAACATATTGGTATCAGTCAAATATTTACTGATGATATGCTTTATGATAATCTGGTAATGCTTGGCCGCACTAGAAATAACATACTCCCCAAACACCATGCAAATCTCTATTACAATGGTGAAATAGGCAAACTTGGAATAGACTTCAATATGGATTATATGTGGCGCAAAAGCAGGACGAATATGTGGAACGATGAGACAAGCGAGAATCAGGATAACTCTATTGTCAACTCCATCGGGGCAAATAGAAGCCACCTGTTTGCCGAAAGACTTGTTTTCAGTTATCCGCTATGGAAAGGAGGAATAGAAATAGGAGAGGAATATACATCTTCACGCTTCTCGTCTGATTACATTACAGATGCATCAATAATTGATAGCTCAGCTTCTAACGTGGAAGAAAACAATATTGCCGGATTTTTTGAAATAGGCCAGTCTTTCAGAAATTTTAATGTCAACGTGGGTTTACGATATGAACATGTGAATTTTGATTATTTTGATAATGGCCAGAAAAAAGACGATCAAAGTAGAAGTTATAACAATCTTTTTCCATCGTTATCGCTGTCAACTAAGATTAAGAATGTACAGCTCTCCATAAGTTATACACACAAGACACAACGTCCGGAATATGCAGATCTTGACGGTACTGTGGACTATATTAACCGGTTTACTCTTGAAAGTGGCAATCCATTTCTTAAACAGGAGAAAATACATTCTTTGGAGCTAATGGGAGCATGGCATCAGTTCTTCGGTCAGATTACCTATACCTATAAGAAAGACCCGATAATGAACACCACTTGTCCGTATGGTGATGATGGCGAGATAAAACTTATAACAATGGATAATTTCTCTAAAATTCAAGGCTTACAGGCTTTTGTAGGTGGGCAGTTTAATGTTGGTATATGGCAACCGAGAGTCAACATGGGAATTATGAAACAATGGCTGGCCATAGAATATTCAAATGGTCGTAAGAGGTTGGAAAACCCCATCGGTCTTGTGCAATTTCAAAATGCAGTTCATCTGCCTTTTGATATTTGGATGAATGTGGATATGCAATGGATGAGTGCAGGAAACAGCGACAATACGTATCAGAAATCATCATCTTATCTCAATGCAAAACTGTATAAAGCTTTTTTCAATAATCGTTTCAGCATAACAATTGAGGCCAATGATATATTCAACAAAAGCAATCGTGATGTAACACTCATGAGCAAAGATGTTTCTATTTATAAGCTCAATACAACCAATAACCGTACTTTTATGCTTACTCTGCAATACACCTTTAACTCGACACGAGACAGGTACCGTGGACAAGGAGCAGGAGTAAATGAAATGAACCGTTTTTAAATTATATTTATATGAAAACATTTATAATTATATTTTTGTGGGTTGTCATAGCTTTGGCTGCCAAAGCAAAGCCTCATTGTCAAGGATTCAACAACTACGATGATAAGGTGACAATCGTTTTTACGGACAATCAAGTAGGAGAGCGATATTTGGTCTCAGATGTAAAACTCAGGTCGTCATCATGGAATGGAGAAGAATATTCTGCTACTTCTGTAAAAATAGCAGAAAAGAATGGCATAGTTACTGTAACACTTGTATTTCCTCATATTACCAAATTTTCAAATCCAAAAGTAACGCTTCGGGTTAATGGGAAAAAAGCCAAATTTAATGTATGCCAATAAAGGTGAATATTTATGGCATTTCTGCTGTTATTATATCACAATCATAATCTGTTTGGATTGTCATTCTATTATTATATAGCGTCTTGCCGTCTGTCTTTGTGTTGTTATAGAGGGCTATGCCATGGAAAGGCCGACGGCAAGATAAATAAATAATAAATCATAAATACTGCTGGAAAATTCATGGGATTTTGTATATTTGTTTCATGTTTAATACAAAATCTACAAGCAGTATGCAAATTATAAATAGACTTTCATTTTTTCTTGTTGCCTTTTTGTTGGGGTATAGCTCTGTTTATTCACAAACACAGGCTGATGTGAAAATGGGTGAAATCCTGAATGGCGGTGATCTGTTCCAATTGAGAAAAGAATATCCGAATCTAAAAGGCTCCGTGAGTGTGAAGATGCTTAATCTGGTGGCAGACGCTCAGTTAGGCATCGGATTTAATAAATTGGAAAATGCTGCCGTTGCCCTTGACAGTTTGTTGGCGCATCACCAAAACGAGCTTGGTGCGCAAACATCAATAGGTATGGCTGCTTTGCAAGGCATGAACCTCTTGAATTTGGGCATGTATGAGCAAGCCGGAAAAGTTGGAGAAAGTCTGGTGAATGCACTAAAGGAATCAGTTCCGTTTGAATCTCTTTACAGTTTTGTATTTATCGAAAAAGTAAGCAAAGCACTTGCCAATGTTCCAAAACCTTATCTTGAACGTCCTGATAGAGATGTTACCGTGCCGCTAAGTGTTGAAACTGTGGGAAGAGGCAAACATATCTATATACCTGTAGAGGTAAACGGCATAACGAAAAACTATATTTTCGATACAGGTTGCTCTTTTGGCAATTTCGTTTCAGAAAAGTATGCAGAAGAAGTTGGTCTGAAAATTGTGGCTGATTCTATTCCTGTATCAGGTATGGAGATTGGTCTTGTAAAACTTGCTGTGGCAGATTCAATGAAAATAGGAGAAATGGTATATCATAATCCTGTTTTTATGGTTGCGCCTCCCGATCATGAGGTCGATTCGGTATTTGCTTTTGATGGAGTGATAGGTTACCACTTTATCAGGGACGCCAAGGAAATAATCATAGACAATGAGGCCGGAAAGTTTGTTTTTCCGCAAAAAGTGTCTGAGGAAGAGCCAAATATGTATCTGGCATCAAATACGCCTCAAGTAAGAATCGGCTATAACGGAAAGCCTTTTGACCTGATTTTTGATACAGGAAATGTAAAGTCTGACTTGGGGAATAAATTTGCAAAAACATTTCCAGATGCCATTGCCGGATTGGCAGAACATGTAACTTCACGTGGCGGCTTTGGTGGAATATCGCAGATAAAAGCAGTAACATTGCCAAATTTCTGTTTCGAGGCGGCAGGTACTAAGGTGACATTGCATAATACAGAAGTGATTACGAACACAGGAATAAACAGTCGGTTGTTTGCAGGTTCGTTAGGGACAGATTTTGTGTTGTCATTCAAACGGCTTACAATCAACTATCAGAACATGTTTATACGTGGAGAATAATCGTGCTTTAATTAAAGCAACACATTAGTGTCCCATTTTAACGGGACACTAATGTGTTTTTATAATAAACTCATCACTCGTCACATTCTTATGTAAATTATTGAATAACAGTGTGTTATAGTGTGACGAGTTTGTCGTTCAACTCGTCACATTGTTTTTGAGAAACCGGTTAATTGGATGTTTGGATG
The DNA here is from genome assembly GCF_057607445.1 of Xylanibacter sp. Taxonomy (NCBI): domain Bacteria; kingdom Pseudomonadati; phylum Bacteroidota; class Bacteroidia; order Bacteroidales; family Prevotellaceae; genus Xylanibacter; species Xylanibacter sp. The sequence continues at coordinate 176,864 of NZ_DBLZAX010000004.1, forward strand.
GGGCGATGACCTGTATGTTATGAGTTGAAAATACAACTCGTCACGCTGTAAAATGTTGATATGCAGCGGTTTATGTGCCTTTGTGATGAGTGACGAGTTTCTCCGAAAACTTTTTTATGATTATATCGCATCGTCATTCCAGATATAGGTTTACTCCAAACAGGCCTATTACCGGTTTTGGTTGTCTCATTCCTTTATCTCCAAAAGGTATGCTTTTACCTTGCGAAAGACCGCCTTTCAGCGTGTAAAAGCATGCCTTTTGCAATGCTGTCAGCCGTGTCTTATCCTGATAAAAGGGCAAAAAGAAAGGCTCCCTTACCTTTGCCTTGTGCGGCAAGTAAGGGAGCCTTTTGTATGGTTAATAACCGTATGTGTTATTTCTTCATTGTGTCAGGCAGCATGATAACCTTGATGCTGTTGCCGCCACCGATGATGACGTTCTTCATGAACTTAGCCATCTTCTCAGGAGTCATTTCGCTTACAATCTTCTTGTAGTCGGTGTTTGTGTCAACTCCGTACTCGTCGAAGCTCTGGATAACGCCCAGCCAGTAGTTGTTCTTCTTAACGTTTTCGTCAGCACGCTTCAGCATGAGTTCCTTAACCTTGCTGAGCATTTCAGCGTCAACTGTCTTGGTCATCTTAGTAACCTCGTCGTTCATGATGCCGATAGCCATGTCGCTCTTCTCAGGTTTCATCGGGCAAACACCGATGATGCATGTGAACGGAACGTCGCCTCCGAGTGATGAGTATCCGGCAGCTCCTGCAGAGTAGGCAGCGCTGGCTTCCTCACGGATCTTCTCCAGGTAGATCATGCTCAGGATCTGTCCTGCTGCGTCAGCGTAGATGCTGTTCTCGAGAGTGTAAGGAGTCTTGTTGTTATACCAGTACATGTAAGCGTTAGCCTTCGGAGTCTCCATCTTGCGGTAGAACTGGTTAACGGTGTTGCCCTTGTTGTAAGTAGTAACAGGCTTCCAGTTTTCCTTAGCGCCCTTTGCAGGCAGAGAAGCTATATACTGCTCGATGAGCGGACGGATGGCAGCCTCGTCAAAGTTACCGATGATTGTGAATGTGAAGTCGGCAGCGTTGGCTGTGCGCTCTTTTGCAATCTGCAGAATGCGGTCGTAGTTAGCGTTCTCAACATCCTTCATCTCGATAGAGGCGAAGCGCGGGTTGTGCATGTAGAGAGTGTTCTTTACAGAGTCTGACAGTGCCATCTCAGGTGAAAGCTCCTTGTTCTTCAGAGAGGTCTTTATCAGTCCCACCATTGAGTTGTAGCTCTTCTCGTCCTTGTTGATGTTTGTGAAGTAGAGATATGTCATCTGGAAGAGAGTCTCAAGGTCCTTAGGAGTTGATCTTCCGCTTACAGTCTCGTGCAGGTTCTGCATTGTGAGGTCAACGTTAACCTGTTTGCCTGCCAGTACCTTCTGCAGTTCAGTGCTGCTGAAGTTGCCCAGTCCGCTGTAGCCGATGGCCGTGTCGAACATCTTGATGTTAGCGTAGTCTTCCTTGCCGAGCAGAGAAGCACCACCCTTAGATGTAGCGCTGAGGATAACCTCGTCGTCCTTATAGTCAGTCTTCTTCAGCAATACTCTTGCACCGTTAGACAGTGTGAGCTCTTTGTAGCCGAACTTAGCGTTCTCTTTCTCGCTCTTGATGCTGCCTTTTTTGGGCAGAACGCTTATCAGCGGCTCGTTCTTAACGTTGTCAACCCATGCTGTGAGCTGCTCAGCGTGAACGCCGTCGATGGCCTTCTTGATAGATTCAGCTGTAGGATATTTAGCACCTTCCTTCTCTGTGTAGAATGCCACTACAACTGTGTTGGTGTCAGTTTCGCTTATCAGCTCCTTGGTGATCTCGTTGACAGCTTCAACAGGGATAACCGGAGAAATCTGCTGCATTATCTGATACTCGTCTTCGATTGAAGGCATAGGCTCGTTGCCGAGGAAGTTGTCGCGGTAGATGTCACCGTATATAGCGTTGTCGCGCTTGTTGCGGTTGGTGTAAACCTTCTCGAGTGAGCTCATATAGTCGGCCTTGGCGCGCTCAAACTCTGTGGCTGTGAAGCCGAACTTAACGGCACGCATAACCTCGCGTGTGGCTGTGCTGATGGCCTGCTCGCTCATGCCCGGTTTCGGCAGGATAACCAGGGTGAATGCCTTGGTTGTAGAAGCCAGGATGAAGTCGCTGTCGTAAGCGTAAGCCTGAACGAACGGACAGTCAGGATTCTGCTGTATTTCCTGCAGACGTGCGTTGAGCATCTGTGTTGAGAGGCTTACTGCATAGTTCTGAACGAGATATGCAAGGCTGCCTTTCAGGCTGTCTGGCACTTCGGGGTGCTTGTACATCAGCTGTATGATGTCAGTCTGCTGCTCTTTGTCCTTGTCTACGATGATAATAGCCTCGTTGTTGTCGGGCACGGGCTCGTTGACAACCTTCGGAGCGTTAGGATCAAGCTTGATGCCGCTGAACAGCTCCTTGATCTTAGCCTCAGTGCGGTCAACGTCGATGTCGCCGACTACGATGATTGCCTGGTTGTCGGGACGATACCACTTGTGGTAGTACTGACGGAGAACTTCAGGCTTGAAGTTGTTGATGATCTCCATCTTACCGATAGGCATGCGCTGTCCGTATTTGCTGCCCGGATAGATCTTCTCGAGGTTGCGGTCGAACATTCTTGTCTGTGCGTCAGTGCGCAGGCGCCACTCCTCGTTGATCACACCACGCTCCTTGTCGATCTCCTTGGGGTCGAGTGTAAGGCCGTTAGACCAGTCTTTCAGGATGAGAAGACAAGAGTCGAGAGCCTCAATGCGTGTAGAAGGAACGTTGCATATTCTGTATACGGTCTGGTCTACGCCTGTGTATGCGTTGAGGTCAGAACCGAACTCTACGCCGATAGAGCGCAGATATTCAATGAGGTTGTTGCCCTTAAAGTTGTCTGAGCCGTTGAAGGCCATGTGCTCAAGGAAGTGAGCCAGACCGCGCTGGTCGTCGTTCTCCTGGATAGAACCCACGCGCTGGGCAATGTAGAAGTTAACACGATTCTCCGGATAACCGTTGTTGCGGATGTAATAGGTCAGTCCGTTGGCCAGCTTGCCAGTCCTCACTGCCGGGTCAACCGGGATGGGAGGCATCTGCATGCCCTGAGCCATGATGCCCACTGTGCTTGCCAAGAACAGTGCGGCTGTGATGATTAGATGTTTTATTTTCATAAAAAAGAGTTTAAAATAGTTCAACAAAGATAGTTTTTTTATCTCTCGAATGTTGTTACTGGTTGTTATATTTAATAAATTTTATACGTTTTGTATGCAAAATTGTTACTTTCGTGTAAATACCATGCTGTAAGCCGGTTTATGTTTCCTCCCGGTATTCCAGAATGTCTCCAGGCTGGCACCCCAGCTCGCGGCATATTGCTTCGAGCGTGGTGAAGCGTATGGCCTTGGCCTTGCCGGTCTTCAGGATCGACAGATTAGCCTGCGTAAGCTCCACTCTTTCGGCCAGCTCGCCTAGCGAAATCTTCCGCTTGGCCATCTCCACGTCGAGGTTTACTATTATTTTACCCATACTTGTTGCTTTAGAGTTGTTTACGTAGGTTATTATATCGTGAGTTCCTGTTCCTCTTTCATCTTCAGTCCGATGGAGAACGACTCTGCCATTACAAGAGAGAATAGTCCGAAGAGTATCGTTCCCGTGTACACGGCGTCTGAATATCCGATGGTGTAGCCCGTCAGGCTGAACGTCTGTGTGGCGGCATATACGTCGTTACAGTATTTTATCGTTGCCAGCAGACCTATTATCACCATGCACCAGCCTATGCGTTTAAGGTATTTCGTGTTCTTCCGTGTGAAGATGTTGTTGCGGTTGATGTTCAGCACGAAGCGTATGAACGACACCAGCGTGATGATGCCTGCCACCATTATTGCTATGCCTATGATCACTGACAGAATGCTGCCTGCTGTGCCTGAAGAATCCTCTATCGGCAGGTTTATCTGTGTAGGCCATGCCCTATACGACTTATTCGTTGCGCTGTCGGTTATGGTTATTGCGTTGCGCCATGTGATTTCGTTTGGTATGAGCGAAACAACGCGATAGCCGTCCACGCTTTCAGTGTTTGTCTCTTGGATGTGCTTGGCCGACTTATATCCGCTGACCATGCCGCTGAACATAAGGTCGGTGGCCATCAATATGTCTACGATGATAACGGCGAAGATAAGCAGGCAGAATATGTTGAGCTTTGTTTTCATCTTGTTGCGTATTTTTCATAAAAATGCCCGCCGCCCTGTTTTCTCGGCCGGCGGGCAGGCCTTTATTTATTTAGTTAGAGAGAGTCGTTGTTGCTGTCATTTCATGTCGGCCAGCAGGTTGGCGGTGTAGTCGCTTAGCAGTACGTAGTTGTCGTTAAGCTCATACATGTTGCTGCTCTTGTTCCATGTGTAGCAGTCAACTCCCGTGGCGTTTCCGCTGATGCTGCTGTATGTCATGCGCTGGCTCTGCACGTAGGCGTTGTCGCTGTTCTTCCATACCTTCATGTCGAGCACAGTGTTGCCGGCGTTGTAGGTGTAGTCCATGCAGAGGTAGTTTTCCCATTCCTGCTTGTCGCTGTTCCACTTCATCACCTCTTTTCTTATCACGCGGTCCTGGTCGTCGTATGTATATTGCTTGCGTGTCTTGGCTGTAAGATATTTGCCGCTGTTGTCGTAAGTAACTATTGCGCTTACTTTACCGTCCTGCATCTCTGCGTTGTATGCGAAGCGGTTGTCAGAGTTGGATGTTCCTGCGATGCTTGTGAACAAACTCATAATTGTTGCGGCGGTAATTGTAATCAGTTCCATAATGCTATATTTTTTATTTCGTTATTATTCTTGTTTATTTAATTCTTTATCTGTTTTGTCGTTAGACGTTCTTTGTTCTGAAAAACTACGTCGTGATATTGTCTTTTTAATATCCTGCGGGAAGCGGTGTTATCTAAATTCAATAATCATTTATCGTTTTTCGATATGCAAATGTAGAAACTATATTTGAATGTTCCAAATATTTTCAATAAAAATTTATCGAAAAACAATAATTTAACACATTAAAACAATAAATCTTCGGCTTTTAACGGTCTTTTAACCGATACGGAGCCTTGTTTTGTTGTTTTCAGATGTATATGAAGGTTAGTTTTTATGTGGCTGACAGCTTGATTTTTTTGCTGTCGGCATATCAGAATATTTTATAGTGCCATCTGGTAGATTTTCCTGTGTTCCGACCTGCCGGGGTCCGGCTGGCTTTCATAGCCCGGCATCTGCCTTTTTTATCCTCCTTTTTTCTCTCTCCGCAATAAAGCAAAAAAGGATGTAAATCAAGCATTTGAAAGATTTACACCCTTTTTCCCACCCAATAATATAAAGTTTGAGTATAAAAAGTATGTCAAGTGACTTTATATTTTCCAATAAGCCGCTATCTCTTTTATAATGACATTAAACTTGCAAAAAAGATCAATAGGATTATAATATGTTTAATTTTGTCATTTATGTTCTATATAATTTGTATTCTCAAGATAATATATTGCCTCCCCTCTATCTCCATTTTCCAAATCAGTTAATTCGATCTTAAATATTTTATAGGGCAGTGTTGTCGTTTTTTTAGGTTCACTTACTGTTATATAGTAAGCTATTCCGTATTCAGTTTCTTTATAATATTCTTTTATTTGCTGTTTCATCAAAACATCCACGCTTTCTCCATCAATCCATACTTTTATGCCTACCTTATCAATTGTCGGAGCTATGTTATCACATTTGGCCGTATCAGCAGATGACTTTTGAGTAATATTTGACAAATCCTCTTTATGTTGAGCGTTTTGTATGCCTTTATTTGTAAGAAATCTTGTTAAGCTCATAGGACGGACATAGATCTGATAGGCTGGTACAGCTCCGGGGATTTGAAAAACGTGCATTCCGTATGCTTCCATTCGGTTATATTGTATATTTAAAGTTGTATCTCTGTCTGCAATAAAATTCCAACCCCAAAACTCCAGTCTCAGATTCTCATTATTTGTTCCCACTTTCATTGTATGAGGATAAGTATCCATATTTATAGCACCCATGTTGCTGTATTTGCCTTTTGGTATATTTATTTGATATTTCCCTTTTTCGTCAGTTTTAGTCTCAAAGAGAGCATCAAAATTTGAATTTTGGAACATAACAGAACAATTATCAATAGGATTGCCGTTATAGTCAGAAACTTTTCCTGTTATTGTTACCAGGTCTTTTTGCTTTTGTGCACTAATTGTTGAATTTAAACAAAAAAGCAGAAGTAAAATACTTAATAATTTCATTGCGTTTATTATTATAATGTGAGTTCGACGAATTGTAAATGCGTGTAAATTTGGTGATTATCGAAAATTGTTGTAACTTTATAGTGCTGAAGAACAAAGTATTACAAACAATAATCGCTATGATCATCGAGTGCAAAGTTATAGAATTATTTTGTATGGCAGACGATTTAGCTTCGCTGATTTATCGTTTTTCGATATGCAAATGTATGAACTATATTTGAATGTTCCAAATATTTTCAATAAAAATTTATCGAAAAACGATAATTTAACACATTAAAACAATAAAATACCGGCTTTTAACGGTCCTTTAACCCAAACAGCCTTTTATTATTAGGGCAGATTGCTGCTTTTCATTGAGCGGATGAAGGCATAAATAAACAAGACAGATAGAACTTATATGCCGTATGATGATTTTGGGGTAAGCTTATGGTAATATGCTTTGACGAAAGCTGTTCATCGGGCAGGCCTGAATAAAAATATGGGCTTTACCAAGCCACAAAGGTACGGTAAAGCCCATTATCCCAGAAATAGTAATTGTTATAAGCCTGCTTTTTCGTAGGGAATATACTTAAAGTATTCGTCAAATTGATCAGTACGCTTTATATAATAAGTTTCGCCACAGCCGTTTAGCTGGATTTGGTCTGGTGTAAACGAGATGAATGACCAGTAAATTCCGCCATCAGGACTAAATACGCAAGCGTTGGGATTAAACTTACTATTGTCAATATTCAAATTGTTTGCGGCGATATTATAATTGTCAGGTTCAATATATGATGTCATTTCTCCGGTATTGTCGTTGCGCATCATACGAATGTTCTGAAAAAACAGTGTGCCATTATTGTTGTTGGCTGTTGCAGCTGCCCTGATATATATCATACGGCCATTTACCAAATAGACAAACATATGGCGGTTTGTATTGACCTCACACATAAAAACGTCGCCATCTTTTCCAAACCTGGCGCCAAGTCTCCATTCCTGTAGACACTTACCGATGTCTAACTTGCTTTTGGCAATGGATTTTTCATAAGGCTTGCAGGTAGTTATCTCCTCTACCTTAGACATGACTTTATCTCCAATACGAAGAGTCTTAACGGCAGTTCCGTTAACCGTCTTGACCTCGTCAGTGAGTGTAAGAGGCGTAGTGGTTTCAACGACAAATGCCGAATCTTTATAAGTGGTACAGCTGTATATGTCTTGTGTAGGGATATTGAGAAATGCTCTCAGACCTGTTGGAGTTTTCTCAAAGAACATACAAATGCTGTCTGTTATAACCGCTTCTGCATTATTTGAAGCCCAGACTCCACGATATTTTGAAAAATCACTTGCATAAGATGTACTGTGAATTACGAGGGCAAGTAAAAAAGCAAAAAGTAATTTTTTCATAATCTGTAAATATTAAGATAAAATAATTTATTTCAAAAGTTTACGGTCGGTATCACTACTTTCTAATATATTCATTTGACGGATTGCTATTGTCATACTTGTCTCACGCCTTTGCCGGCTTATTCTTCCACCTTATTATCCTTTGCTGTTATGTTTCTTGGATGATGGTTCAGAATTTCCTCGCGCAGCGTGTGCGTGTCTATGTGGGTGTATATCTCGGTTGTACCTATGCTTTCGTGCCCCAGCATGCTCTGTATGGCGCGCAGGTCGGCTCCGCCTTCAAGCAGGGCGGTGGCAAAGCTGTGGCGCAGCGTGTGCGGACTTATGGTCTTCTGTATGCCGGCCTCGGCACCCAGCCGCTTTATCATTATCAGTATCATGGTGCGCGTCAGGTGAGCTCCGCGGCGGTTCAGGAACACGTAGTCTTCCTCTCCCGGCTTTATGTTCATGTGGCTGCGGTCTATAAACCAGTATTTCAGTTGCTTTATGGCATTTTCAGATATAGGAACGAGCCGCTCCTTGTTGCCTTTGCCCATTATTCTTACGAACTGTTCGTCGAGATAAAGCGCAGACATCTTCAGGTTTACAAGTTCGCTGACGCGCAGTCCGCAGCTGAACAGCACCTCTATTATGGCCTTGTTGCGTTGTCCTTCCCATTTGCTCAGGTCTATTGCCTGCTCCAGTCTGTCCACCTCTTCCGTGGTGAGCACCTCGGGCAGATGGTCGCCGAGTTTTGGCGATTCAAGCAGTTCTGTAGGGTCGTCCTTGATGTATCCGTCAAGATACAGATATTTGTAGAATGCTCTCACGCCGCTTAGAATCCTGCATTGTGAGCGAGGTGATATCCCTATGTCGTGCAGTGAGGCGGCAAAGCATTGTATGTCGCTTAGTTTTGCCGCTTCCGGACTGATGCCGTTGTCCTTCAGGAATTTTAATAGCTTGTTGATGTCAAGGATGTATGCTTCGAGCGTATTGCCTGAATAATTACGCTGAAGTTTCATGTAGCGGATATATTTGTGTATAATGTTGTCTTGTTCTTTCTGAATCATCTTTGCTTTATTCTGTATTTTCCCGGCTTTAGCGTCATGGCCATGTCTGCACGGCAGGATTTATTCTACAATCGGTTCTTAGACAGCATATATTTTTATCTGTCTTGCTTATTCGTGCTTTCAGCCGTCTTTTGTTTTCTGTTGTCGCCTTTTCGTCCGTCTTTCTGGCCATAGTCTGCCATGCTTGCGAAAGTCAGACGGAAATCAGCTCAATATAAGGCTGAAATACAGGCTTAACTCTAACGCCCGGTTTTAGCTTAAAAAATCCGGGGACCGACATGCCCCGGATTTTTATTTCTCAGCCAAGTTTTGCGTGTGGTGCCGCCTTGGCCGTATTATCTTGAGTGTTATTTGATTACTCCGAGTTCCTTGCCTACCTTTATGAAGGCGTTGACAGCCTTGTCGAGATGCTCTCTCTCGTGGCCTGCCGACAGCTGTACGCGTATGCGGGCCTGGCCTTTAGGCACAACTGGATAGTAGAATCCGGTTACATAGATGCCTTCGTCCTGCATGCGGGCTGCAAAGTCCTGCGACAGTTTTGCGTCATACAGCATAACTGCGCATATAGCGCTCTGCGTAGGCTTGATGTCGAATCCGGCAGCGGTCATCTTGTCGCGGAAATATTCAACGTTCTCCATCAGTTTGGCGTGCAGGGCGTTGCTTTCCTTCAGCATCTTGAACATTTCGATGCTGGCTCCTACGATGGCTGGTGCCAGAGAGTTAGAGAACAGATATGGTCTTGAGCGCTGGCGCAGCATGTCGATAATTTCCTTTCGGCCTGTGGTGAATCCTCCCATTGCGCCGCCAAACGACTTGCCTAATGTTCCGGTGAATATGTCTATGCGTCCGTAAGCGTTGAACTTTTCAGCCACGCCGTGTCCTGTCGGGCCTACAACGCCGGCAGAGTGCGACTCGTCTACCATTACGAGTGCGTCGTATTTCTCGGCAAGTTCGCATATCTTGTCCATCGGGGCAACGTTTCCGTCCATAGAGAACACGCCGTCCGTTGCTATTATGCGGTGGCGCTGTGCCTGTGCTTCCTGCAGGCATCTTTCAAGGTCGGCCATGTCGGCGTTGGCGTAGCGGTATCTCTTAGCCTTGCAGAGACGGACGCCGTCTATTATTGATGCATGGTTGAGCGCGTCAGATATGATGGCGTCCTCTTCGGTAAACAAAGGCTCGAACAGACCTCCGTTGGCATCGAAGCATGCAGCATACAGGATGGTGTCTTCGGTCTTGAAATAATCGGAAATTGCGGCTTCAAGCTCTTTGTGCATGTCTTGTGTTCCGCAAATGAATCTTACTGACGACATTCCGTAACCTCTTTCCTTCATGGCTTTCTCCGCAGCCTCGGCAAGGCGTGTGTTGTCAGAAAGTCCAAGATAGTTGTTGGCGCAAAAGTTGAGCACTTCCTGTCCGTCGCCAACTTTTATTCCGGCTCTCTGCGGAGTTGTTATTATACGCTCGTTCTTGTATAAGCCGGCGGCCTTTATGCCGTCCAGTTCCTTCGTGAGGAACTCTTTCATTTTTCCGTACATAATTCTTAGATTAAGTTTAACATCAATGTTTTCATTTTACAAAGTTCTTGTTTTTTTTTGAAAATAGAGTAAATAATCCGATAAATTTTGTTATAATATAATCTTTTCTTCATATCTTTGCATTATATGTATGCGCCGTTTTGTGTACGGCTGCTGCTTATTGCTGCCTCGGCATGCCGTCCATGTCTGTTGTCTTGGTGTGGCGGCGGTTCGGCAGGTTAACCTTAATTTGATGTTGTGCATGGCCATTTCCGGTGTGGCGTTGCTCTTAGGCAGCCGTTGTTGTGGCTGCCGGTGCGTGTTGCCGTTGTTGTGGCGTGTCCATTGAAGATATTGTGCATGTATCAAGATTAATTGTAAATCTAATATTTATAGTATGAAAAATGTTTTAGTTATTGGCTCTACCGGTCAGATTGGGTCGGAGTTGACAATGAAGTTACGTGGACTTTACAATGGAAATATCGTTGCCGGTTATATTCCCGGAGCAGAGCCTAAGGGCGAACTTCTGGAGTCGGGACCGTCGGCGGTCGTTGATGTTACTAAGCCTGAACAGATAGGCGAGGTGGTGTCTAAATACAAGATTGATACAATATACAATCTTGCTGCCATCCTTTCTGCCGTTGCTGAGGTGAAGCCCCAGCTTGCCTGGACGATAGGCATGGGCGGACTTTTCAACGTGCTCGAGGTGGCGCGCGAGAAACAATGCGCCGTGTTCACTCCCAGTTCGATTGGCTCGTTTGGCGACAACACGCCCAAGGACAAGACTCCGCAGGACACCGTGCGCGACCCAAAGACCATGTACGGCGTTACGAAGGTTTCGGGCGAGCTGCTCAGCAATTATTATAATGTGCGCTTCGGCGTTGACACACGCTCTGTGCGCTTCCCCGGACTTATATCTTACGTTACACCTCCCGGAGGCGGCACGACCGACTATGCAGTTGACATCTATTACTCGGCCGTAAAGGGTGAGGAATTCGAGTGCCCGATAGCAGCCGGCACATATATGGATATGATGTATATGCCCGACGGACTGCGTGCCGCAATAGAGATTATGGAGGCCGACCCGTCTAAACTGAAGCACCGCAATTCGTTCAACATTGCGTCTATGAGCTTTGAGCCGGAGATTATCTACAACAAGATAAAAGAATATATACCTGACTTCAAGATGGTGTATAAGGTAGACCCGCTGCGCCAGGCTATTGCCGAGTCATGGCCTAATTCTCTTGACGACACATGTGCGCGTGAGGAGTGGGGATGGAAACCCGAGTATGACCTTGACGCCATGACACGCGACATGATCGAGAAACTGAGACAGCGTTTCGGCAAATAATTGCAGACATATATTATAATAGATAAGGCGCGGCAGGCATCTTGCAAGATGCTTGCCGCGCCGTTTTTTTATTTATGATTCTTGCGTTTACCTTATTTTTATTAATTTTGCATCACAATAAACGATATTGCTTATGGCAACACGCATGTTGCCGCTTAAAGTATAAATCCGCGATATATTATGAACATAATGATTATCAACGGCCCCAACCTGAACCTGCTGGGGCGTAGAGAGCCTGAGATTTACGGCAGCAACTCTTTTGAGGCTTATCTTGACGAACTGAGAAAAAAGATGCCTGATGTAAACATCGACTATTATCAGAGCAACATAGAAGGCGAACTTATCAACAAGATGCAGGAAGTGGGATTCACCTACGACGGCATAGTGCTCAACGCAGGAGCCTACACCCACACGAGTATTGCCCTGCAGGACTGCATACGTTCGCTGAAAGCTCCCGTTGTTGAGGTTCACATCTCTAACGTACACAAGCGAGAGGAGTTTCGCCATAAGTCAATGATTTCGTGCGCCTGCCTTGGCGTCATCTGCGGCTTTGGTCTCGACTCCTACAGACTTGCGATAGAAGGAATAATATTTAATTCATAGTTCACAATTCATAATTCATAATTGGGAGGAAAGGGGAGGAAATTAAAAATTAAGAAAGCATCCCAATTATGAATTATGAATTGTGAATTATGAATTAGAAAAGTGAATTGTGAATTATGAATTCTGAATTAGAAAACTACGTTCTGTCCCATATCGACCCTGAGGGCGACTATCTTTACAGACTGTGGCGTGCCACTAACGTTCACTTGCTGCGCGGACGCATGGCGAGCGGACACCTGCAGGGCAGGCTGCTGAAGATGCTGGTGAGGATGATACGTCCGAAGAATATCCTTGAGGTGGGAACGTTCAGCGGATACAGCGCTATATGCATGGCGGAAGGACTGGAAGAGGGCGGAATGGTGTATACATACGAGATAAACGACGAGCAGGAAGACTTCACGCGTCCTTGGATTGAAAACTCGCCCGTGGCCGACAAGATACGCTTTATCATTGGCGACGCCATAAAGGAGGCACCAAAACTGGGCATAGAGTTTGACATGGCTTTCATCGACGGCGACAAGCGCACATATATCGAGTCTTACGAAATGGCGTTGTCCGTACTCCGTCCCGGCGGATTCATCCTTGCCGACAACACGCTGTGGGACGGCCATGTGCTCGAAGTGCCCAAGAGCAGCGACCGTCAGACTGCCGGCATCGAAAACTTCAACGACTTCGTGATGAACGACAGCCGCGTAGAGAAGGTCCTCTTGCCGTTGCGCGACGGACTGACGTTGATACGCAAGAATCCGTGACGGCGCTGTTCATGTATGTGCGCAGTAGTCATTATATTAATCATGAAATAATCATACCAATATGAAAAGGCTGATTTTGTTTATTTTCTTATGCTGCACCTCCATATTATGTTTTAGTCAGCATCATCTTACGTTTATGGGACTGCCTATAGACGGAACGATAACGTCATTTCAGAACAAACTCATTAAAAAGGGGCTCAGGCCATCCTCATCAAATAAGTATTTGCCTCTTGGAGTTAGACTTTTCGAAGGCTATTTTACTAATGAAAGTGCAAAAATATACGTCTTTTACAATAATAGGTCAAAGATTGTTTATATGTGCAGGGTGGTGTTTGACTATCTTTATAATTCGAAAAGTGATGCACGTGTGGATTTTGCCTCTTATAAGGCGGCATTGGGTAATAAATACGATGCAGTTTCTTTTGTCCACGATGATATGCAGGATAAAGAAAACGACTATTCCGATGCGTATAATTGGCTAGTCATGCAGCCTCCCATAAAAGAAGACTCTCCTATGTTGGGCTTCATAGAATTGAAAATAGAAGAAGCTGATTATGCATTCAAATATCAGTTGTGGATTGATTACATTGATGCTGTCAATCAGGTCAAAAATATAGATATAAAAAATAGCGACTTGTAATTTACAAGAAAATATCTTGCATCCTTTTATTGCTGTCCGTATGAATATGAATTATATACGGACAGCAATAATTTTTTCAGAGGATGTTAGATTAACATATGTGCCTGTAATCTGAAAAAGATGTATTTTCAAATTTGTTTCGGTGCTTGTCGGAGATGCTGTATATACATAGTAATAAACCTCCGGTAATATACATGCTTATCCGAAAACTTTTTACATTATTATGTATAAAGTTTTCTGTGAAATAGAAATCAAATATATAACAGATGTTAAATCTTTGGCCTGTAATGGCTGTTTTCATTAACATCTGTTGTCTTTATCGCCTGTCTTTTCTCTTGAAAGAGCCGTTTTTCACGGCTAAATTGCTGCGTTTAACCATAAAAGTGAGCCACTTTGACATCGTAAACGGCCCACTTTTGTGTGGTAAACGGCTGAGTAATATTTTTTAACTCATTGCTTTTTCTGCTTGAAAATGTGTAACTGTCAGTATATCAGTTGATTGTCTTGGTTTTACGTTTTTGGCACTTTTTACGTCCCGAAGCCGTATTCGTGACGGACATCGCCACTCTGAGAGCGTCAAAATAAAAAAGTTTTCTGTTGTCGGCATTAATTTTTTTGATACAGAACCATGATGGCGAAAAATGTATGTCTTTCAATGCCGTACTGATAAATTTGTATAAAAAACTGGTCGAATAAGTATAAAAAATAATTAAAACTATATAAGCTTGTTGTTCTTTGGCAAATAATTATTATATTTGGCAGCACTTTTAAAAAAGCTCTTATTTATTAACTTAAATCATTAATTATTATGAAAAAATTTTTACTCGTAGCAGCAATGTTCGTTTCAGTGAGTATGTTTGCACAGTCACCTTTGAAAAAGATGACAAAAGTAGACGTTAATCCTTTGACAGAGAGGACTGTAACAAAGGCACAGACCACAAGAATTTCTGCAGGTATGGCAAAGGCAAAAGCCAATGCAGCTGAAAAGAATGCGTCAAATTATTATCTTGATTATGTTGATTGTGCCTATAATATAGGATTTTCAACAAGATTCCATGTGGCTGCCGATGTTGAGTTTGGAAATGACGGCAAGGTTACTTTCTCCAACATGTTATACGCCAGCATTTTTCCTGATGCAAAGATAACAGGAACACTCAATGCTGCCGGCACAGAGATAACCATTGACAACTGCCAGAAAATAGGCTCAATTCAGGGTTCTGAAGTCTTCTTGTGCAGAGCACATGTTGATCAGTCTGGCAATGTTACTTTTGATAAGGAGAATCCGTTAGTGCTCACTTATGATAAAGCAACAGGACAGATTTATGCTAAGGATTATCAGGACAGCTATCTGGCAATTACTGACGACACTTATAATGGATACTATACAATCGCTGGTAGCTTAAATTATATTCCTGCAGAGTATTTCCCGGCACCTACTACTCACAATTATTCATATACAGATTATGACGGAAAGAATCATGAAGGCACTGTATCTATGATTAACCTTAACTTGGGTGATCAGGAAGTATGCTATGTAAACGGTCTTTTCACAGAAAAGATGGAAGATAATCAGGGTAACATTCTCGCTGACTATTCTACAGCATGGACTTGTGCTGTTTACACCGAGTCTGCACTCACATTCCCTCTGCTTCAGACACTTGCAGACGACATAGTATTGGCTAAATTGTCTGGCAATCAGCTTTATGATGGCAATATCGACTTTACATATGACGCTGCAAGCGATTCATATGTTCAGGACAGCAATTATGATCTGATTGACGCTTTTGCTTCTCAGCAGGGTATTGGTTTCTCAACTAGTCACAAGAACAGCAAGATTGCAAAGGCTGGTACAGCAGGCGTTGAAAACGTTGTTAATGACGGTGTGAACAAGGACGTTGTTTCTACAGAATATTTCGACCTCTCTGGCCGTCGCATAAGCAACATCCAGAAGGGTGCCGGCATCATGGTTATGAAGTATGCTGACGGAACAAGCAAGGCTGTTAAGGTTGTAAAATAATAAGACGACTCTTGCATTATTGTCGTTTAGGATGACGGCTTATTCCTGAATGACTGATTAAAATAATTTGAGTGCCATATCAATACTTTCGGATGAAAGTTTGATATGGCACTTTTTTGTATCCGCACTGTTTGGCGTCATTAATGGGATAAAAAAATACCTCTGCAAAGGTTCTGCCGGCAGTATTGCCTTAACTTTTGCAGAGGTATTGATGTCTTGGGCGTGCAGTGCAGACCGTCTTTGGCTGATTACTGCTTGGCCATAACGGAATATTAGAGATTAATTTCAGAAGTCGAGCTCCTTGCCGCGGTAGAAGTCGATGAGGCTTGTGTCGTAGACATATTCGTATTTGGCTATCACGAGGTCGCTTTCGGCCTTCAGCCAGTTGTTCTTTGCCTCGTTAAACTCTGTGATGTTGGCCTTGCCGTATTCATATTTTGCCGACATGAGGTCGAAGGCTGCCTTGTTGCTGCGGCTGGCCTCCATGCTGCTTTCGTATTTGGCGCGTGCGGCAATGGTGTTATAGTATGCCTGCTGTATTTCCTTATACAGGTTTTTCCTTACGTTGTCGAGCTGAAGCTGCTGAGTTTCGCGTTCAAGCTTTGCCGAGCGTATGCTGTTGCGCGTGGCGAAGCGGTTGAATATCGGCACGTTGAGGCTCAGACCTATATATTGGCTGAAGTTGTTGCGCATCTGTCTGCCGAAGCTTTCGGCTTTGAATCCGCTTGTCTTGTAATAGTTTGAACCTATGCCGGCGTTAAGCGACAGCGTGGGCAGCAGGGCGCTCTGGGCTATCTTGATGTTCATCTCGGTGCTTTTCAGCCTGTAGAGCTCTGCCTTTATTTCGGGCTTGAAGGTGATGGCCTCCTGATAAATCTCGTCGGGCGACGGGGGAACTGCCCCGGCCGACGGATCAATGCCGCCGGCATCGGGACGAATTATGGCGAAACCCTCGGGCGAGGGCAGTTCCAGCAGTTGTGTCAGGGCGAGCAGTGCCAGCCGGTAGTCGTTGTCGGCCTGTGTGTATGTCAGTCGGCTTTGGGCCAGCGTGGCTTCCTGTTGTGCCACGTCAACGCCGCTTGCCTTGCCGTTGCGGTACATCTCCTTGAGCCTTGCTACCTGCATTGAGTCTATTGAAATCTGGCGCTGTGCCACGTCGCGCATCTCCAGGTCATAGAGAATCTGCACGTATGCCTGTGCCACCTGCACGCTGATGTCGTTGCGCGCCTTTTCCATGTCGGCTGTGGCTGCTTCAAGGTTGAGCTTGTTGAGCTCTATGGTGCGCGGAATCTTCAGTCCGCTGAACAGCGGCACGCTTGTGCCCAGCGAGAAAGACGTGCTGCTGGTGTTGGTGTCAGAGTAGGTGTTCTCTGATGTCAGACCGCGTCCGAACGACCAGTTTTGTGATGCCGAACCGTTGAGGTCGGGCAGACGGCTGTTCTTTGCCGTGTTGAGGTCTATTTCGCGCTGCTGCTTGGTAACGTCCTGCTGCTTCACGGTGATGTTGTGCTCAAGGGCATAGCTGATGCACTGGCGCAGCGACCATCCCTGTGCAGCCTGCTCAGTCTGCGCTCCGGCGGCGGTTGCTGCCATGAGAGCTATTGAGGTTATTATGGTTTTCATGTCAAATGAGCTTTTTGGTTAGTTTTATTCGTCTGCACCGTCGTCGGTAACCTTCTTTGGTCCGCGAACACGGTCTTTGGCCGACAGGCCGCTCTTTATCTGTATGTTCACGCCGTCGCTCAGTCCGGTGGTAACCTTCCTGCGCTCGTAGGTCTTGTCCTCGCCGCTGCCCTTCACGATATAGACAAAGGTGTCTGAGCCGCTGAACTCTATGGCGCTTTCGGGCACTGTCAGCACGTTCTTCGCACTTGCCAGCACTATCTCGGCGTTGGCGCTGTAGCCCGAACGTATCTTGTTGCCTTCAGGCACGCTTACGGCGGCCTTTATCTCAAACTGGTTGGCTCCGTTGTTTTCTGTTGCCTTTGGCGAAATGTATTCGAGTTGTGCGTTGAATTTCAGGTTCTGCAGTGCGCCAATGGTAATCTTCATTTCCATGCCGGTTACGAGCTGTCCCACTTCGGTCTCGTCGATGTTGCCTTTAAATATAAGGTCGCCCATGTCGGCAACCGATGCTATGGTGGTTCCGTCGTTGAATGTGTTGCTCAAGATTACCGAGTTACCCACCTTTACAGGAATGTCGAGTATAAGTCCGCTGATGGTTGAGCGTATGAGAGTGCTGCTTGCACTGGCATTGCTGCGCGACACACCGTCGCGTACCACCTCGAGGGCGTCAATGGCAGCAGCCTTTTCCTCTTTAGCCTGATTGAGCGTCTGGCGCACTTTGTCGTATTCGTCGGCGCTCACGAGCTGCTTGTCGTAGAGTCCCTTCTCGCGCTGGAAGTCTATTTCAGCCTGCTTAAGGTTGATGTCGGCAAGGCGTACGCGGCTTTCGGCAGAGCTTAGCTGGCTCATGTCGGGAATGACCTTCACCTTGGCTATCACCTCACCGGCCTTGACCATGTCGCCGGCCTCCTTGTAAATCTCGGTGATGATACCGCTTATCTGCGGCTTCACCTCCACCTCGTCGCGTGGCTCTATCGTGCCAGTTATGACCGTGGTCTTGTAGATGTCAGTAAACTTTGGAGTAAACTCTCCATAAGTCAGCGGCTTGGGCTGCGACTTTTGGTAAAGGAACACGAATGTTCCGATGAATATCAGAACGATAAGTGCTGCGACAATGAACTTAAAATACTTCTTCATGTTCAGTATGGTTTTAAATTATTTGTTTCTTTTTATCAGTGATTTATCTTTTTGCTATACGGGCTGTTGTCATCATGGCCGTGTGTGCCTATTCGTCTCTCATGGCGTCCACCGGCTTTATGCTCATTGCCCTTGCAGCCGGAGCCAGGCCGGCCAGCACGCCGAGAATGCTGAGCAGGACGATGGCGCCAATGGCAGTCCAGAACTTCACCTGGAAGTGGGCTGTCACGATTCCGTCGGACGTGTTGCCGAGTTCAAGCATTTCGAGTATTATCACGGAGAACAGTATGCCGCTCATGCCCGCCACGGCCGTAAGTATGACGCTCTCGGTTATTATCTGTCCGAGAATGTTGCGCGGCGTGGCTCCTATGGCTCGCCGTATGCCTATCTCTGTTGTGCGCTCGCGCACCGTAACCATCATGATGTTACTCACGCCGATGGCTCCGGCGAGCAGTGTGCCTATGCCGACGAGCAGGATGAGGAAGTTTACGCCGTTGAAAAGATTGTCGAGCATGCCGAAGAGCACCTCGGTGTTGAACACCATGATGCCTTTTTCGTCGGCAGGGTCAATCTGATGGGCGTGTGCCACCACGCTTCTCATCTTGTCGGATATGCTGTTCATGGTTATACCCGGCTTTGCCGTTACGCATATCATGTGGACGCTGTCGCCGAGGTTGTATGCCTTCTGCATCAGTGTCAGCGGCACCACTACCGACTCCTCTGTGCGTCCGTTGATGTTCATATTGCCCGAACTGTAGTCGACGCCTACCACGTCATAGTAGATCTTGTCTACGCATATCATCTTTCCGCACGGATCGCCGCCGCCCGGAAACAGGTCTTTATAAACCTTCTTGCCTATAACGCACACCTTGCGGTTCTGCTTAATGTCCATGTCGTTTAGGTAGCGGCCGTAGTACATCTTGGGCGCTTCCACCTCCTGATAGTTCGGCAGCAGGCCTTTCATTGAGCACGACGACTTCTTGTCGCTGAAGGTGGCGCTGCCTCCCCAATGGGACAGCACCGGCGAGACAACTTCGAGCTCGGGCACCTGCTGCTTTAGGCGCTCCACATCTTTGTAAACCATGCTCCACTGACGCCCTTTGCGGAATCCGGCATAAGGCTTGGTGGTGGGCTGTGCCCATATTATCGCCGAGTTGGTGGCAAAGCCTTCAAAGTTTTTCTGCAGCAACTCTTTCAGTCCTTGTCCTCCTCCGAGAAGCGACACAAGCATGAACACGCCCCAGAACACGCCGAATCCGGTAAGGAAGCTGCGGCTCTTGTTTCTCGTAAGCGTGTCGAGAATCTCGCGGTAACGGTCTATGTCAAATCTCATCGCTTTCTAATTAAGAATTATGAATTAAGAATTAAGAAAACATGCTTTTGCGGCTTTCGTTCATCCACAATTATGAATTGTGAATTATTAATTATGAATTATGAATTGCCCTCATCCCTATTATGCATTATGAATTGTGAATTATGAATTAAAAAACTTATTCCGCTCTCAGTGCTTCGATAGGTCTTATCTTGGCAGCCTTGCGTGCAGGAATCAGTCCGGCAAGCGTTCCGGCAACGATCATCACTACCGTAGCCGATATGCATGTGCCGATGCCGACAGTGGGATTGTAGAACATCGTGGCCTCAAAAAGTCCGCTGTCTACCTTCATCCGGCCTATCGTAGCGTCCATATATGCGTTGGCAGCCACGCCCAGCACCATGCCAATGTAGCCGAAGAAGGTGGTGATGATGATGCTCTCGGTGATGATCAGGCGCAATATCGACAGCGGCTTGGCTCCGATGGCCTTGCGTATGCCGAACTCGCGGGTGCGCTCCTTGACGGTTATCAGCATGATGTTGCTCACGCCTACGATGCCGCTGAGCAGCGTGAACAGACCTATTATCCACAGGGCGGTCTGTATTATGCCAATGCCCTTGTTCATCTGCATGTTCTGTGTGAAGCGGTTCCATATCCACACGGCACCTTCGTCGTCGGGAGCGGCGCGGTGATTGCCGTTGATGCGTGCCCTGTATTGTGTCTCAAACTCCTCGTTGTCCTTCTCTGTCTCAAGTCCGTGGAAGGAGAAAACGATGTTGCCAACCTCGTCGCCTTTGTTGTATATGGTGCGGAACGTGGTGAATGGGATGAACGCTCCTCTGTTCATGCCGCTCTTGTCGGCCTCGTAGATGCCCACCACGCGGAAAGCCATGTCGCCGACGTTGACATACTGGCCGACGAGATTGCTCACGTCGCCGGGCAAAAGCTCCTTTGCGTCGTCTTCACTCAGCACGAGCGACTTGCGCGACTGCTCTATGTCGATCTGGTTGATAAACCTGCCGTAGAGCATCTCCTTCTTGTTTATCTTCACCTCGTTGGGATAAACGCCCGACAGAGTGACGCTCACGTAGTTGGCGTCCTTTGTAAGCGTTATGCCGCTTTGCTGCAGTTCGGCTCCGGTGTCCTCAATGTATTGCTTGTAGCTTTGGTCGGTCAGGGCCTTGTCTTTGTCGTTGAGGGTTATGCGCCGGCCTTCTTTCAGACCGTCGTAAGCCTTCGACGTATACCCCGCGCCCACCATCATCGAGTTGTCGAGAAACCTGTCGCTCTGTATTTTCTGGGCGTTGATGAGTCCGTTGCCGGCTCCGAGCAGGAAGATAATCATGAAGATGCCCCACGCCACGGCAAAGCCTGTCAGCGCGGTGCGCAGCTTGTTGCGCCTTACGGTGCTCCATATCTCAGCTAAAACGTCTCTCATGTTATTGTCATTGAATGTTTTTCATTAATTGTTCAGGCAGCCTTCAGACCGCCATTTCAAGCGCATGGCGCCGTGTTACTTCATCATTCCGTCGATGCCGAACGGCGAAGCGTGATGGTCGAAGTTGGTCTCTATGTTGCCTATCAGACCGTCTTTTATATGCACAATCTTGTTGGTCTCGTTGGCAACGCCGCTCTCGTGAGTAACCACAACAATGGTCATGCCGTCGTCTTCGTTGAGCTTCTTCAGCAGCTTCATCACCTCCACGCTGGTCTTAGAGTCAAGCGCACCGGTAGGTTCGTCGGCAAGAATAATCTGCGGCTTGGTTATCAGAGCCCTTGCTATGGCCACGCGCTGCTTCTGTCCGCCCGACATCTCGTTGGGATAGTGGTTAGCCCACTGCTCCAGCCCGAGCCTTTCGAGATACTCCATGGCCATGCGGTGGCGCTGTTTGCGGCTGACGCCCTGATAAAACAGCGGCAGCTCGACGTTCTCAACGGCAGTCTTGAAGGCAATGAGGTTGAACGACTGGAAGATGAAGCCTATCATGCGGTTGCGGTATTCGGCGGCGCGCGTCTCCGACAGATCCTTTATCAGCGTGCCTGCCAGGGTGTATTCGCCCGAGTCGTAGTTGTCGAGAATGCCCAGAATGTTGAGCAGCGTGGACTTGCCCGAGCCCGACGCCCCCATGATAGACACAAACTCGCCCTGCTCTATGTCGAGGTTGATGCCCTTGAGCACGTGCAGCGGCTGTCCGTTATTGTAGGTCTTGTTGATGTCTTTCAGATGTATCATTGTATTTTCCTTTTATATCATTAGACGTAATAACCTGGTTTCAGGTTGCATCATGAGCAATGTTTTTTTTCATGCGATGCCCCGGCAAACGTGTGCAGGTGTCGGCGATACCGTCAATTGTGGTTTTCGATGGTTAGAGAGAGTGGCGGTATGCCCGTTCCCGGCGGCCAGTGCGCCTGCCGCTTGCCGTGGCACGCATGATGTTTGTCAGCCTCTTTTGTCCCAGGCTTCGCTTATGTCGGCTATTGTTATGCCGAGCATCTCCATGTTGCGGAACAGTTCGGGCAGCTTTTCCTCCATAAACTGTTCGCGCCTTTCCTGCAGAATCATGTCCTTGGCTCCCTTCGTTACAAAGTAGCCCAGTCCTCGCCTGTTGTATATTATGCCGGCGGATGCCAGAAGATCATACGACTTTACGGCGGTGTTAGTGTTCACCTCGAGCAGCACGGCATATTCGCGTACGCTCGGAATGCGCTCGTCGTCGTTATACTTACCGGTCAGAATCTCGTCGCAAAGGCGGTCTGCTATCTGTACGTATATGGCTTTGTCGTTGTTGAACTTCATAAATTAATCAGTTTGTTGTTTATCACCTGCATGCGGCTGTATAGCCTGTAGGCCATAACCCAGTTGAATATGCCCAATAGGGCGAATGCCGTCATTGCTGTATATGACGCGGTTTCTGCCGTCATTGTAATATCTGCTGGTGCCGTACCGCTGCCGGATTTGGATACAATCCATACCAGTGCAACGATGAGTATGACGTGTATGGCTGAGACGATGACGCTATTGTAGCGGTTTAGCAATATGCTTCCGAGAACATAGAGCGACTGTGCCCACAGCAGCCATGCCGCACATGCCGCATAGACGGCTGCCGACTTGACGCCAAGGATGTACATGTCGCCGGCTACGCGGCTTATGTTGAAGAACACAGGGATGCCCCATTGTATCCAGTCGAGTCCCAATGCGGCGAACAGCGCCACGCGTATCACGTCGGCAAGGCAGAACATAAGGGCCATGCCTATAAGCTGTATGGCGAGCCATGCCATGTGAGAGAGAAACTTCTCAAGGGCTGTTGCCGGCAGCATCTTCACCGTTATGCGCTGCTGCTTGGTCTTGATGTTCTGGCAAAACCATGTTCCGCTGATGATAACCCAGAAGAAGTAGGCCATGCCGCAGCTTCTTATCGCCCTTAGCAGCGTAAGCTGCTGCATGTCGGCCGGAATGCCTTTGTAGCTTGCAGTGACGGTGTTCATCAGAAGAATAAACAGATATACTGCGAGAGCGAGGAACAATACTCTTATCATTGTATTGCGTGAGTATCGCTCAATCCATCTGAATGTGATGCCGAAACGGCTATAGTTGAAATTGCTCATAGATTGATCCATTTATTGTTGATAACTTGCGAGCGCTTGAACAGCCTGTAGGTCAGCCACCAATTTAGCAGACCGACCATTATGGCGACGGCCGTATAAACATAAGCAATGGTGTTCACGAGATTCTGGCTCTTCTCGATTGACAGAAAGATGCTTTCCTTAGGGATATAGGATATTATTATCAGCGACAGTATGCCGAGCGCGAAGTGAGCGCATGAGGTAAGTATAAACTGGCGGCGACGGAAGAAGGCTCCGCCCAGAACGTAGAACGAGTGAGCCCAAAATGCCCATGCATTGACGGCCATAACGCCTGCTATAAAGTCCAGCCCCCAGGCTGTCATGCGCATTGAGTGTGTGTCTGCCGGGCCAAACCACATGTTGAGCACGTCGGGTATGGTGCTGTAGGTTCCGTGAGAGCCTGATATGAAGCAAATCAGCATGCGGCAGAAGTCGGCCAGACAGAACGCTACGACGCCGATAAGCACCCATACCACCGTGATGTAGAGTACGCGGACGATAAACTTCTCGAGGTCGGATGCCGGCAGCATCTTGAATGTTATGCGCTGCTCCTTGGTCTTCATGTTGTTCATAATCCAGCATCCGCTGATAGTTAAGTAGAAAGTGAAAAAGAAGGTGCATGTGATTGTTGCGCTTTGTATGTTGCTTTCAACTATAATGTCGGGCTCGCCGTGGCTTGACATCACCGATATTATGAACGGCACCAGGTATAGGAAAAACATGCATCCGGCTATGGTTGCTATCTCTTTCTTGGTGGCCTGGGCCGACCATTTGAGCGTCTGTATGAATCGTTTTGTATTAAAGTTGCTCATCTTGAATCGTTTTTAATCTTATATTTTATATGTGTCTTGTGCTGCATCGGCAGTTATTCGTGCGGCAGCAGCTTCTTTGTTACGGCGTTGAAGAGCAGTTCGAGGTTGAGCTGAGTTTCGTCTTCGTCCTCGCGTCTGCGTGTTATCACGGCGTTGCCCTGCAGCGACGGCTCTGCGTAGATAACGTCGTCGGCCGGCTCGCCCATTGAGCGGAACTCAAAGCTGTACTTGCTGCAGATGTCGGCCACCGACTCGTTGAGCAGCAGCTCAGAGTGGTCGAGTATCATGATGTGGTCGAGCAGCGACTCAACGTCGTGCACCTGATGGGTTGATATTATCATGGTGCGGTCGTCGCTCATGTTGTTTGCCACCACCTTGCGGAACTGGCTCTTCGACGGAATGTCTAATCCGTTGGTAGGCTCGTCCATAAGCAGCAGCTTGGTGTTGGCAGCCAGGGCGAAGCTCATGTACACCTTCTTCTTCTGTCCCATAGACAGCTCCTTCAGGTTGATGTCAGGCGTAAGCTCAAAGTCGCTCAGACAGCTGTTGAGCACCTCGCGGCTGAAGCGCGGATAGAACGGCTCGTTCATCTTGACATAGGCGTCGAGGCTCATCGGCATCAGTTCAAACTCCTCGGGCACGAGGAATATCTCGCTCAGCACGGCAGGGTCGTGGCGGTCGGTCTCGATGCCGTCTATGGTTATCGTGCCTTGCTCCTTGCGCAGCAGTCCGCTGATGAGGTAGAGCAGGGTAGACTTGCCCATGCCGTTCTTGCCGAGCAGTCCGTAGATGTTGTTCTCGCTGAGAGACAGGCTGAAGTTGTTGAACACATACTGCTTTGCGCCTGCATATCTGTATTTAAGGTTGCTTATTTCTATCATATCGTTTCTTTTTATTTTAAGGGGTGTTTGTTGTTAATGGGAGAGATGGGGGTAATGGGAGGAATGGGGCAGTGGTGGGTGATTATTGCTGCCGCTGCGCGCTCCTCTTACTGCAGTTCTGCCAGCAGATAGCCGTCGGCCTGTGTCATCACCAGCATGTTGTCCACGGCGAGCATCTTGCCTTCGGCGTCGCTCCATTCATAGTTTGTAACGGCCATCACATTACTCATCTCATGGCGGTATTCGGTGCGGCTGTCAGGGCGGTTGAAGCTCTTGCTGCGACTGTTCCATGTGCATCTTTCAACGGCATATCCGTCGGCCGTATAGCTGAAGTCGAGGCGGAAGGCCGGCACATACTTGCCCGTCAGACTGTTGTAGCGGCTTGCCGTCTTGGCCGTCAGCCGTCCTGCGGCGTCGTAGGTGTAGCTGTATTTCAGTTTTCCGCTGAGGCTTTTGCCGCTCTTGTTCATTACATACATTGTGCTGACCTGTCCGTTCTCAATGTCGGCGTTATATGCATATTGCGAGTTTGCGCTTCCGGCGGCGTTAAGATACATCGCCATGATTGTTGCTGTTGTGATAATAGTACTCATAATTGTTAATGTCTTTAATTGTCAATAATTGTTTGTCTGTTAATGTCTTATAGTGTACTAGTTTATTAGTACACTGCAAATGTAGGCTAATAAAACATAACTTCCAAGCATTTGGGCAAGAAAATGCAATTAAAGTGCAATTTTTAACGTCTGTTTACGCTTTGTGGCTGAATGTTGCGGGAATATAAACAGAATTTAAGAAAAATGCCGCTTATGAAGCCGCAATAGCTATGCTGGGGCATGCCGGCTGGTAGTGCGATATGCAATATAATAAGGTGTATTAGGTGTACTATGTCCCTGTGCCGGGTGTACTACGTGTATGACATACCCATGCCGCGGCACGCTGTCAGACGGCAGAATATCGGGCGTATTCTAAAAGGTATCCTTTCGCATTGCAAAAGGGCACCTTTTAGCCTGCAAAAGACGGCCTTTTAGAGCCTAAAACATGGCCTTTTGCAATGCGTTGAATATCAGATAGTTATGAAGGACGATGGAAACCATGCTCTGAAAGACCTTTCCGGCGATGCCGGATGCGCCGCGGTGTCTGGGGCGTAACATAGTCGTGATGCGCACGTTTAGGGCAAAAAAGGCCGGATAATTTGGTTTTGCACCCAAAAAAACGTAACTTTGCAGGATGAAAAGGCGGTGAGTCGGGCACGACGGCAAACAAGGCATGAGGGCCGGCGCGCCGCCCGGCATAATTTAAAACAATAAAAACAATACAAATATGGACACACTGAAAAAAGCATTTGCATCAAAGCTGCTGAAGATTAAGGCTATAAAGCTTCAGCCAAACAATCCGTTCACATGGGCTTCGGGATGGAAGTCGCCCTTCTATTGCGATAACCGCAAGGCCCTGTCGTATCCTGACCTGCGCAGCTATGTGAAGCTCGAGCTTGTGCATGCAGTGCTTGAGCATTTCCCGCAGGCTGATGCCGTTGCCGGCGTTGCCACAGGAGCCATAGCTCAGGGAGCGCTCGTGGCCGATGCTCTCGGTCTGCCGTTCGTTTATGTCCGCAGCAAGGCTAAAGACCACGGCATGGGCAACCTCATTGAGGGTGAGCTGCCCGAAGGCGCAAAGGTGGTTGTCGTTGAAGACCTTATATCTACAGGCGGAAGCAGCCTTAAGGCTGTTGAGGCTTTGCGCCAGGCAGGCGTCGAGGTGGTAGGTATGGTTGCATCTTACACTTACGGATTCCCCGTTGCACAGAAGGCGTTCGAGGATGCCGGCGTAGAGCTGGTAACTCTTACCGACTATGAGCACGTAGTGGCTGAGGCTGTTGAGACAGGATATATCTCTGAGGCCGACGTAGAGCTGCTGCACGAGTGGCGCAAGGATCCTGCTAACTGGAAGAAATAACACTAACAGCACATACGCCGCAGCCTGCGGCGGTGTGGATAACACAAATAGAGACATGAGCAGCAAGTATGAGAGCGGAGTGAAGCAGATACCATATCCGCAGCAGAATGTTTATGAGCGGCTTAGCAATCTCGAGAACATCGAGAAGGTGAAAGACCGCATACCGGCCGACAAGATCAACGACCTGACGTTCAGTCGCGACAGCGTGTCGGTGAGCGTGCCGCCCGTGGGCAGCATAACGCTCAACATCATCGAGCGCGAAGAGCCCAAGTGCATAAAGTTCGAGACGGCCAACTCGCCCGTGCCTTTCACCATGTGGATACAGCTTTTGCCCGTAACCGACACCACAAGCAAGATGAAGGTTACGGTTAAGGCCGACATACCCATGTTCCTGAAGCCCATGATAGGCAGCAAGCTGCAGGACGGCGTTGACAAGATTGCCGATGCGCTGGCAGCCATTCCTTACGAGTAGGCCGCGGAGTTTAGGGCTTATACCTTATATAATAAATGCAGCCCCATTACGGCCGGGCGCGCAGACGCCGGCCGCAGTGGGGCATTATGATAAAATTAGTATTGCGATGTCAAATAAACTTTGGGAGAAAAATTACGGAATTAACGAAGAGATAGAGCGGTTCACCGTAGGGCGCGACCGCGAGATGGACATGTATTTGGCCAAGTATGACGTGCTGGGCTCAATGGCACACATCACCATGCTCGAGTCGATCGGACTGCTTGGCAGCGACGAGCTTAAGGCACTTCTGGCCGAACTGAAGAACATCTATGCCGTGTGCGAGCGCGGCGAGTTTGTCATTGAGGACGGCGTAGAGGATGTTCATTCGCAGGTGGAGCTCATGCTTACGCGCAAGCTTGGCGACATGGGCAAGAAGATTCACAGCGGACGCTCGCGCAACGACCAGGTGCTGGTAGACCTTAAACTTTTCATCCGTCATGAAATCAGAGACATTGCAATGCTCGTCAAGGTGCTTTTCGATGAGCTGATAGAAAAGAGCAACCAGTTTAAAGACGTGCTCATGCCCGGCTACACCCATCTTCAGGTGGCCATGCCCAGCTCGTTCGGCCTTTGGTTCGGAGCCTATGCCGAGAGCCTTGCCGACGACATGCTCTTCCTGCAGGCTGCATGGCGCATGACCAACCGCAATCCGCTGGGCAGCGCTGCCGGCTACGGCTCGTCGTTCCCGCTCAACCGCACCATGACAACCGAACTGCTGGGCTTCGACACGATGAACTATAACGTGGTGTACGCTCAGATGGGACGCGGCAAGACAGAGCGCAACGTGGCATTTGCCATGGCATCGATAGCCGGCACGGTGGCCAAGATGGCATTCGATGCCTGCATGTTCAACAGCCAGAACTTCTCGTTCGTCAAGCTCCCGAAGGAGTGTACCACAGGCAGCAGCATTATGCCCCACAAGAAGAATCCCGACGTGTTCGAGCTGATAC
The DNA here is from genome assembly GCF_057607445.1 of Xylanibacter sp. NCBI lineage: Bacteria > Pseudomonadati > Bacteroidota > Bacteroidia > Bacteroidales > Prevotellaceae > Xylanibacter > Xylanibacter sp. Next base: position 205,295 of record NZ_DBLZAX010000004.1, read on the forward strand.
GCGCCAAATGCAACAAGCTGCAGGCCCTGCCGCAGCAGATTGTGCTGATAATGAACAACCTGCCGTGCGGCTATTTCCGCGACCTGCAGATTATCAAGGAGTCGTTCCTTCCTGCTTTCGACGAGCTTAAGGACTGTCTGCAGATGGCTGCCTACATTATCAACAAGATGGAGGTAAACCGCAATATCCTCGACAACAAGATGTACGACCTCATGTTCTCCGTTGAGGAAGTAAACCGCCTTGCGGCTGCCGGCATGCCCTTCAGAGACGCCTACAAGAAGGTTGGACTCGACATCGAGGCAGGTCAGTTTGTGCCCGACAAGAACATACACCACACTCACGAAGGTTCTATCGGAAACCTCTGCAACGACAAGATACAGGCTCTCATGGAGCAGTGTCTCGACGGCTTCCACTTCGAGAAAATGGAAAATGCTGAGAAAAACTTACTGAAATGAAAAAGTACACCTATTATATAATAGCCCTTCTGGCACTCTTCGTGTCGTGCGACGATGCCGAGTTTGAGTTCAGCAGCGACTCTTGCTATTTCATATTCGACAACAGCGCCAACCGCAGTCCTATGCTCGGCACGGCCATGAATTCGCTTTCGCCAGGCGTGTTCTGCCATGCGGCAGTGAGCGGAAGATATTTCGTGTTCAACACAAACACCGCTCCCGGACAGACCGAGCGCGTGGCATTCAATGCCGTCGACGAGCAGCGCACGCTAATCCTCGGGGCATATAACGAGAGCGGAATTATCGTGGGTTACGGCAATCTAAACTCGCCGGCCATCTTCTATGCCTACGACAATCAGTGCCCCAACTGCTACAAGGAGAGCAACCTGCCGCGCTACGGACTTACGATGGACACAACCGGCAAGGCGACATGCAAGAGCTGCAAGCGCGTGTACGACATGAACAACGGCGGAATCATATCCAGCGGCGATCCCGGAGACAAACTTATACGCTACAGATGCAGTACAACGGGTCCGACAGGCGTGCTTTCGGTCATTAATGGGCAGTGAGAGTATTAAAATGTGTAAATTAGTTTGCTCTTTCGAGAAATAAACTTATCTTTGCACTGCTCTAATGCGGAAATAGCTCAGTTGGTAGAGCACGACCTTGCCAAGGTCGGGGTCGCGGGTCCGAGTCCCGTTTTCCGCTCTAGTGGAGCCGCAATGGTGGAATTGGTAGACACGAGGGACTTAAAATCCCTTGGCCAGTAATGGCTGTGCGGGTTCGAGTCCCGCTCGCGGCACTTATATCTAAAACCTTTCATTATGAAAAAAAATCTTATCTTATTCTTATCGGCAGCATCAGTGATTGCACTGTCTTCTTGCTCTTCTAAGCTTGGAGAGTTGTCTGCTGACAATTTCAATGTTACACCTAATCCGCTCGAGTCTAGAGGTGGACAGGTGGCTGTAACAATCAATGGTACATTCCCCGAGAAGTACATGAAGAAAAAGGCTATGGTTACAGTTATCCCCGAACTGCGTTATGGCAACGGACAGGCTGCACAGGGTCAGGCTGCTAAGTTCCAGGGCGAAAAGGTTGAGGGCAACGACCAGACAATTGCTTACAAGGCTGGAGGTAACTATACAATGAAGTCTAACTTCAAGTATGTTCCCGAAATGCAGAAGAGCGACCTTTATATGACTTTCGATGCTTATGTTGGCAAAAAGAAGAAGAAGGTAGAGATTCCTGCTGTTAAGGTTGCTGAAGGTGTTATCGCTACATCTGAACTTTATAAGAATACTCTCGCCGGAAGCGGCGCTTGCATCGCTCCCGACACATTCCAGCGTGTTAGAGATCAGAGACAGGCTGCTCAGATTAAGTTCCTCATCAACCAGGCTAACCTGCGCAAGAGCGAGCTGAAGAACAACTCTGTTAAGGAGTTTGTTGAGCTGCTTAAGAAGATCAACGCTGATAAGGAAGGTCTGAACATCAAGAACGTAGAGGTTTTGGCTTACGCTTCTCCTGATGGTGGATTCGACTTCAACGACAAATTGGCTAGCAAACGTCAGGATGTTTCTGTAGACTACGCTAAGAAACAGCTTAAGAGCGCTAAGGTTCAGTCTGACGTTACTGGTAAATATACTGCACAGGACTGGGAAGGCTTCCAGCAGCTTGTTCAGGCTTCTGACATCCAGGACAAGGACGTAATCCTCCGAGTTCTTTCTATGTATCAGGATCCTGAAGAGCGTGAGCAGCAGATCCGTAACATGTCTGCAGGTTTCCGTGAACTCGCTGACGGTATTCTTCCCGAACTCCGTCGTTCTCGCCTGATCATCAACTATGAGACAATCGGCCGCAGCGACGAGCAGATTAAGGAGCAGTATAAGGCTGACGCTACAAAGCTTAGCGTTGACGAACTTCTTTACTCAGCTACTCTTGAGGACAACGTAGACGCTCAGGAGGCTATCTACAAGAAGACTATCGAGGTTTATCCTAACGATTACCGTGCTTACAACAACGTTGCTGCTATCGAGTTCGCTAAGGGCAACGACGCTGAAGCTAAGAACTATCTGGCTAAGGCTCAGTCAATCAACGGCAATGCTGCTGAGACTAACGCTAACCTTGGCTTGATGGCACTGAAGAACGGCAATGTAAGCGAGGCTGAAAACTATATAGCTAAGGCTAACGGAGTTGGTGACTACAACAAGGTTCTCGGTACTCTGAACCTCGCTAAGGGTGACTATGCTACAGCTGAGCAGAACCTCAACGGTATCAACTGCAACACAACTGCTTTGGCTCAGATTCTTAACAAGAACTATGCCGGTGCAGCTAACACTCTGAACAGCATCAAGAACAAGGACGCTATGACAGACTATCTGCAGGCTATCCTGAATGCTCGTCAGGGCAACGACAGCGCAGCTTCTTCTTATCTGAAGAGCGCTCTGCAGAAAGATCCTTCACTTGCAACATACGCAAACAACGATCTTGAGCTGGCTAAAATAAGCAAGTAAACATCGCTGACGCATGAAGCGATTGATATATCTTACGCTCACCTTGGTTTTGGTTGCCTGCGGAACACGCAGAGGCTATTTCAACTTGGATGGCCGACTACTCAACCTTAACCAAGGTGAGTTTTATGTTTACAGTCCTGACGGTGTGTTCGACGGCATTGACACGATAAAGGTTGAAGGCGGACGCTTCACTTTTGAGACGCAATGCAAGGAGAGCGGCACGCTCGTCATCGTATTTCCAAACTTCTCCGAAGTGCCGGTCTTTGCCGAGCCGGGCAAGTCTGTTTCCGTAAAGGGTGACGCATCACACCTTAAGGAAATTGAGATTGAAGGTACAAAGGAGAATGAACTTATGACGGCTTTCCGTCAGCAGCTCGTAAAGGCGTCGCCTCCTGAGGAGATGTCTTATGCTGAGAATTTTGTGAAAAACAATCCGGCTACGGCTGCCAGCGTGTATGTTCTTAAGAAATATTTTATCCTCGTTCCTGATGTAAACCTTGACAAGGCTGCAAGTTTGGCTGATATAGTTTACAAGGCGCAGCCGAAGAACGGTGAGGTTGCACGCATTGTGCGTTATGTGAAGATGATGAAAAACAATGCGGGTGGAGCCAGAATACCGTCGTTCTCTGCACAGGATATCAACGGAAAGAATATTTCCGCTTCATATCTTCAGGGTAAAGTTGCCGTTGTCTATACATGGGCTGAGTGGAGCTATGAAAGCCGTAATATGCGAGACAGGCTGCTTAGACTGAAAAATGAATATGGAAATAAACTTGCACTGATGGGCATAAGCCTTGATGCAAGCAAGCGTACATGCAGTTTTGCTGTGCGCAGTGACTCTACGGCATCGCCTGTAATATGCGATCAGCTTATGTTTGAGAGTCCGCTTCTTGAGACCTTTGGCCTTGGACGCGTGGCAGACAACATTGTATATAATGCGCAAGGACGAATTGTAGAGCGCAGCCTGAACATCAATGAGCTTGAAACTAAGCTCAAGGTACTGCTTAATTAACGCTGTGCTTTTGCCGTTTGCCATTGTCTGCACCCTGTTGTGAGGTGCGAATTTGTGACATTGGTGATGCCGGCAGTTGGAGCTTCAGCATGAATTTTTGTCTGTTTCTGAGTTACAGACATTATAGCTATATGAATACATTTGTAGAGTTAGCGCGGTTTTTCGCAGCTAACTCGATTTGTAATTGACACAAGATTAATTGGATAATTGGTGATATATGCTTGTAAAAACTTATTGTGCGGCCGTCAATGGCCTCGACGTAACAACCGTTACCGTTGAGGTTAGCGTGTCGCGAGGTGTGCTTTATCATCTCTCCGGCCTTGCGGATACAGCTGTGAAGGAGAGCCGCGACCGTATTGTGGCTGCCCTACAGAATAATGGTATAAAGTTTCCCGTTGCCGACATTACCGTGAATATGGCTCCCGCCGATCTCCGTAAAGAAGGCAGCAGCTACGACCTGCCGCTGGCAATAGGCATTCTGGCTGCTATCGGAAAGGTGAAGCCCGACCTGCTGTCAGAGTATATGATAGTAGGTGAGCTTGGGCTCGACGGCATGATACAGCCCGTGAAAGGTGCTCTGCCGATATCTATCAGGGCACGCAAGGAAAAGTTTAAGGGACTTATTGTGCCCAAACAGAACGAAAGAGAGGCTGCCGTAGTGAATAACCTTGACGTCTACGGTATGGAGAGCATAATGGATGTTGTGAACTTCCTGAACGGTGAGGGCGACTATGAGCCTACCGTTGTCGACACGCGGCGCGAGTTTTACGAGCATCAGAGTCATTTCGAACTTGACTTTGCCGACGTTAGAGGGCAGGAAAACGTTAAGCGGGCTATGGAAGTTGCGGCTGCAGGAGGCCACAATATGATAATGATAGGTCCGCCCGGAAGCGGCAAGTCAATGATGGCCAAGCGCCTTCCGTCGATATTGCCTCCGCTCTCACTGGCCGAAAGTCTTGAGACTACGCAGGTGCATTCTGTTGCCGGAAAGCTGGGTAAAAACATGTCGCTGATATCACAGCGGCCGTTCCGTTCGCCGCATCACACCATATCTCAGGTGGCACTCGTCGGTGGAGGAATGAATCCGCAGCCCGGAGAAATATCGCTTGCACACAACGGCGTGCTCTTTGCCGACGAACTTCCGGAGTTTAACAAGTCAACTCTTGAGATGCTGCGCCAGCCGTTGGAAGACCGCAAGATAACCATTTCGAGAGCAAAATACACCATAGAATATCCCTGCTCGTTCATGTTTGTGGCCTCGATGAACCCGTGTCCGTGCGGATATTACAACGATCCTACCCACCATTGTGTGTGCACGCCGGGACAGATACAGCGCTATATGAACAAAATCAGCGGTCCGCTTCTCGACCGCATCGACATACAGATAGAGATAACGCCCGTGCCCTTCAAGGACATATCTCGTGCAGCACCGGGCGAGAGCAGCGACGTAATACGCGAAAGGGTTATCAAGGCTCGCCACATACAGGAGGAAAGATTCAGGGAATGCAAGGGAGTTCACTGTAATGCGCAGATGAGCGAGCGCATGATACACCAGTATGCCGAGCCCGGCGAAGACGGCATTGAGATGCTGCGCATGGCCATGGAGAGGCTAAACCTGTCGGCACGTGCCTATAACCGGATACTGAAAGTGGCGCGCACCATAGCCGATCTTGAGGCTTCTGAGCGTGTGTTGCCGCAGCATCTGGCTGAAGCCATAAGCTATCGTAACCTCGACAGGAGCGACTGGGCCGAGCGAGGAGGCGCATAAGGCATGTTGCTGCCTGCTTTACAGCAGAAAAAATTAAATAACAGTAGGCCTTTATAATTGACAATAAACAAAAGGAAACATGAATGTAGGTATAAAAATCCTGAACATTCATGTTTCCTTTTTTATTTTTTCTTAGTGTAGAATCTTTTATTGAATGAGTCTTTTGGCGAAATATCTTACGGGATACCACACTGAGGCAAAGCCAACGGCAAGCACCGTGATGAATATTATGATGATGTCCTCAGGATGAACGCTCACCGGATAGGCATCCACGATGAATGAGCCGCTGCTGCGTCCCAGCGAAACAAGTCCGTAAACCTGCTGCAGCCAGCACAGCAACAGGCCGACTAATATGCCGAGTATGGCTCCGATTGCCGATATCATGCGGCCTTCAAACAAGAATATCCTTACTATCTGCTTGTCGCTCGCGCCCATGTTGCGCAGCGTAACCACGTCGTTCTTCTTGTCGATAATCAGCATCGACAGCGAGCCTATGATGTTGAAGCAAGCCACGGCAAGGATGAACGTAAGGAAGATATAGGCGATAAACTTCTCTATCTTCATAATCTTGAACGTGTCAGCCTGCTGCTCCATACGGTCGAGAACGCGATACTTGCTGCCCGCAATTTTCTGCATCTCAGCCTTTACGGCGTCAAGATCGCTGCCCGGCTTGAGTCTGATCTCAAGCTGTGAGAGCATGCCCTGCTGACCGAATAAATTGCGTGCGAATGCTATCGAAGTCAATACGTAGTCGCGGTCGTAGCGCGCTTGTTTAACGGAAAACACCACACCGGGCGAAATCACCGAATCTTCAACAAATCCTTCGGTAGGATTCATCAGGTCGAGCTGTCCCTCGCGCTTCGGAGCATATATCTTCAGCTGTCCGTCCCAGTCGGCCGTCATGCCAAGGTTATCGGCAAGGCGGATGCCCACAACGCCAAACTGGAGATTGGCGGCATGCAGCGAAAACTCGCCGTCGCCATACAGAATGTCGTTGATGTGCGACAGCTCGCTGAAGTTATCCTCAACGCCCTTCACCTTAATCATGGCCTGCCTGCCCTTGTATATGGCCATCGCCTGGTCTTCCACGCTCTCCGTTGCCACGTCGACTTGCGGCAGGTTGCGTATCTTTGTCAGTATAGGGTCGTCTGCCGGGGCTGTCTTTCCTTTAGTAGGTACAATCTCAATCTGCGGGTCGAACGATGTCAGCAGCGACGCCACGAGGTCGTGAAAGCCGTTGAACACACTGAGAGTTACCACCAGCGCCATTGTGGCCACGGCCACACCTACGACGCTGATGCCGCTGATGATGTTGATGACGTGCGTGCTCTTCTTTGAAAAGAGATAGCGGCGTGCTATGTAGAATGGAAAATTCATTTCTTCAGCAGCTCGTCAATGTGCTCGATATAATCAAGAGAGTCGTCGATGAAGAAGCGCAGCTCGGGGATAATTCTCAGCTGGTTTCTCACGCGCGTACCCAGTTCGTAGCGTATGGTTTTCTCGTTAGCCGTGATGTTCTTTATCAGTTCTTCCGACTTCTCGGGCGGAAATATGCTCAGATATGCCGTGCAGATGCTAAGGTCGGGACTGATGCGGCAGCGCGTAACGCTCACCATCGTGCCCCTCATGCCTCTTGTCTGCGACTGGAATATCAGGCTCAGTTCTTTTTGCAACAGTCTTGCAATGCGGTTTTGTCTTGTTTCCTGCATATTGATTTTTCTTTTTACGTTATCTTTATGTTATCTGCCGTCCGGTTTGGCGGAGGCTGTTTGTTTTGTGCAAACTTACTAAAAAAAACTGAGACAAGCCCATGCTTTAAGGTTATTTTTTGCCTTTAGTGCCGTGCCGGTCTTCTGTCCGTACTGATGACACGGGTGTACAGTGTGGCATAATTTGTCCGCATTAGTGCTGCCGTCATGTTTTTTCTTGTAAAATAAACATTATGTTGATGCCTAATTCTGTTAACGTTAGTTTGCATATAGCCTATTTTATTCTTTCTGTATTTAACATTTTAATGAGCAGTATTTTTTCTCTAATAAATTAAATAATGCGCTTTCTGTTTATGAATTTTGCCTGTTGAAATGTGAGAATAAATATAGTTGCTGTGATTATATATACTATTCGCACCTCTAAAAGCACTATTTTAGCTTCTAAAAGGCATTGAGTTGTGATGTAAAACGTACTTTTTTACGCTCTGAAACGTGGCTTTTTGCATGATTTCAGGCGCAAATCCGGGTTTTAGACGATTTGTATTTACGGCTTGGTTATTGTAAACCGCTGATATACAGATTCTTATGTGTAAATGGCGTTTATGCCCACTTTTTCGTATCCTGAGCCGATGTTTACTCCAGAATGAAAAAGTAGGCATAAAAGTGTTAATATAAAAGATGTGGTTTAACTAAAATTTACGTTTTGAAAGCAGCTGATCGTCATTGCCCTTTATATCCCATGATGCATATACGGGATATGTTAAGTTTTCTCATTTAACTATGTTTTAATATTAAGTGGTTGCGTATATTGCTGAAAATAACTATTTTTGCCACCGACAAAACCTTAAAATGCAGTTCTATGAAAAATAATAATGCCGACGAAGAAACGCGTGGGCGCAATGGTAAACGCCGCAAGCCGTGGTATGGAGAAACTGGCGAAACCATTGCGATTATAGCCGTTGTTGTGGTCTTGGTGTCTGTCTTTGCGCTCGACCGATGTGGCGACAGTGTGCATCAGCAGCAGCCGTCGTCGATAATCATGCGCGACACCGGGCAGCTGCGCCATAATGCAGCAGCAGACAAGCCTGCCGTAAGTACAAGACAATTGCCCCGTACAGAGGAGACGCCGCAGGAAACTGCACGCCGCGAAGGAATGGAGGCCGGATATAACGACGGCATGGAAGACGGCGAAGTGGGCGAGAAATACGAAACTCACTACAGCGAAAACGCTTCAGACTACTCAGGCAAGTTTCAGGAATGTTATGAAGATGGCTATGAGGAAGGTTACGACGAGGGTTACAGCGAGGGCAGGCAGATGCACGATGATGCCCTTTGATGTGCCGTAGCCCTGCAACATCTTTATTCTTTTATCTGTTACAGCCCTGCCGCGCCGGCTTTGTCGGCATGGCAGCATGCAGGCTGTCGTGTCTGCGTGCTGCATAGCCGTGAGAGCATTCCTGCCGGATACAGATGACAGACTTTAGTTTAACCTCGGGATGTAACATAAAATTTGCCGGAGCAGGTCTGCTTGCTACATGCTTTTTATGCAGTGTAACAGCAGATCGGCTCCGGCAAAATCTTGAATAATCACTCTTGAAAAGTGATTTTGTTTGCGATTAGTGCAAAATCGCGAAATGCTTTGTTTATGCCTGCGAATAATGCTGTTTACGATTTATGTATGCCCCATGTGCAGTATTCGCAGGCTGATTATTTGGCTCATGCAGGCGCCGTGGCGCAGCATGTCCTTGTTATTCGCTTTCGCCTATAGTCTCCTTAATTATTCCAACACATGCCGCACCGATGATGAGGAACACACCGGCCACAATCATCATGTGGCTCTGTGCGCTGCCTACAAGCGTGAGGACCACGCCGCCGAGTGCTGCCGCTATGATCTGCGGGATGCATATCGTGCCGTTGAACAGACCGAGGTAGGCACCCATGTGGCTGCCGTTGAGGGCGTTGGTGACGATGGTGAACGGCATGGCCAGCATTGCAGCCCAGGCACATCCTATCAGAAGATAAGGAATAAAGAGAACATACTGGTCGCTGATGTAAGGAATCATCAGGAAGCCTATGCCGCCTAGCACGAGGCTGAGGGCGTAGGCCATCTTGCGGTTAGAGAAGCGCGGCAGAGCCATAGCCCACACCACACTGCCTATTGCCTGCACCGCAAACAGAATGCCGACCCAGTTGCCGGCCTCCTGAAATCCTGCCGACGTAGGGTCGGTGGTCTGCCAGCATGTTTCGGCTATGGCACCGTTGGTGTAGTTCCACATATACAGGAATGCAGCCCAGCTGAAGAACTGCACCAGACCTACGGTCCAGAAAGCCTTCGGCGCGTTGCGCAGCAGTTTCACGACGTTCACCTTCTCTTCGTTAAGCGGCTTGTCTAGTCCGTGATATTCTGCATACTCCTTCGGCGGCATCTCCTTCACCTTTGCCGATGTGTAGATGACGCACAGGATGAGGATGGCGGCTCCGATGTAGAACGAATAGATTACCGAGTCTGGCACTACGCCCTTTGCAGCCACGTTGCTTATGCCGAGGAACGTGAACAGGAACGGGAACACATAGCCCACCAGCGAGCCGGCGTTGCACAGAAAGCTCTGTATAGAGTAGGCCAGGGCTTTCTGCTTCTCGTTCACCATGTCGCCCACGAGCATCTTGAACGGCTGCATGGCCATGTTGATGCTCGTGTCGAGAAACATCAGCGATATAAGACCGAACACCATGGCCGTGCTGACAGCCATGCCGAGAGAGCCGGCGTTGGGCAGCAGGCACATGACGAGTACGGCCACCAGTGCGCCGACAAACAGATAAGGTATGCGCCGTCCGAAGCGGCACCACGTCTTGTCGCTCAGCGTGCCCACTATAGGCTGCACGATGATGCCCATAAGCGGAGGCAATATCCAAAAGTAGCTAAGATTGTGAGGGTCGGCCCCCAGTGTTGCGAAAATTCGGCTGATGTTGGCGCTCTGCAGTGCGTAGGCAATCTGCACGCCGAAGAAGCCGAAGCTCAGATTCCAGAGCGTTGCGAAACTCAGGTCGGGTTTCTTCTTCAAGTTAGAACTCATAGTTTAAGGCGTTTATTTTTATTTATGTTATTATATGCTTGCTGTTGCCGCGGCTAATGTGCCGCAGTCGTCAGTGTATTCAGCTGTTATTTTGTCGACCCGCGCACCACGAGTCTTGTTCTTACCACTCTTTTCTCAATCTTGTCGAGCGGTATTCTGCCCTCGGCCTTGCCTATCAGAATAGATGCAGCCTGTCTGCCCACCTCCTTTCCGTTCTGTTCGACCGTGGTGAGCATAGGGTCGCAGGCAATGGCACGCTGTCCGTTGGTGAATCCGCACACCGAGATGTCCTCAGGGATGCGCAGCCCCATGTGCTTTGCCGTGTACATTATGCCGATGGCCGTGTCGTCGTTGACGGCGAAGAAGGCGTCGGGCCTGTCCTCCATGTTGAGCACCTCGGGCGTAATCCTTTCGGCATGTTCTCGGTTGTCGCAGAATCTTTTCACGCAGCTGTCGGGGTCTATGCCGTGCTTGCGCAGCGCGTCGTGCCATCCGTTGTATCTGTTCTTCGATATCTCGAGGTTCATGCTCGAGCCGTAGTAGGCAATATGCCTGCATCCGGTCTTGATGAGATATTCCACGGCCGAGAACGCTCCCATGTAGTCGTCCACCACCACGCGGCACGTGTTCATGCCCGTGCAGATGCGGTCGAAGAACACAAGCGGCACGTTCTTGTTTATCAGGTCGGTAAAGTGATCGTACTTTGATGTGTTGATAGCCTGCGACACAAGTATGCCGCACACCTTGTTTTCATAGAACGAGCGGCACACTTCCACCTCTCTGTCATACTGTTCAAGGCTCTGCGCCACAAGTATGCGGTAGCCGTATTTGTCGGCCTCCTCTTCGATACCGCTCAAAACTGACGAGAAATAGAAGTGGGTGAACTGCGGTACAATCACTCCAATGACTTTTATAACCCGTCTGTTGCGCAGCGACTCGGCGATTATGTTGGGGCTGAAGTTGTGTTCCTCGGCATATCGTCTTATCTCGTCGCGCCTTTTTGCGCTGATTCTCGGGCTGTCTTTCAGTGCCCTCGAAACCGTTGCCACAGAAACCTTAAGTTCTCTGGCAATGTCTTTCATCGTTATGGGTGTGTTCTTTTCTGGCATCGGATTTTATTTTACAAAGCAAAAGTAGTCAAAACACAATTATCTTGTCTTTCACATTATTATTATTATATCGTTTTATTTGTGTAAACGTTTGCACAGAGCAAAACGTATTTTTTAGCTAAAAAAAGATAATTTTATCATATCTAAACGTATTTTTGCAGCTAGAAAAAATGACCTTAAAGCTCTATTTTTTGAACTACTGCAAATATAAACAATTTAATTAATAAATCATTAATGTTAACTTTAAAACCACAAGAAGATGAAGCAGGTAAAAATGAAAACCTCTATTAGGATTCTGGCCATCTTGTTTGGTCTGTTCCTATCAGTGGGAGCATTTGCCCAAAGTACTATTACCGGGCAAGTTACAGATGCTTCCGGAGAGCCGATCATCGGAGCTACTGTCCGTGTTGCAGGTCAGGGCGGCGGTGTGATAACTGATATTGACGGAAACTTCAGTATCAAGGCTGAGCCGGGCAGCATGCTGTCGGTTTCATACATCGGATACAAGACGGTGGAGACGGCAGCATCGCAGAATATGAAGATAGCCCTTCAGGACGACTCGCAGTTGCTTGAGGACGTTGTCGTTATCGGTTACGGAACTGTCAAGAAGGGCGACCTCACCGGTTCTGTTTCTGCTATGAAGCCTGATGATATGAGTAAAGGTATCACCAACAACGCTGCCGACATGCTTGTCGGTAAGGTTGCCGGTGTGGATGTTATCACCAGCGGCGGTGCCCCGGGTTCAGGATCTCAGATCCGCATCCGCGGAGGTTCGTCTCTTAATGCAAGCAACGACCCGCTGCTCGTTATCGACGGTCTTACCATCGACAACAACACCGCTACAGGTATGAGCAACGTGCTGGCTATGATCAACCCTAATGATATCGAGACTTTCAACATCCTTAAGGATGCTTCAGCTACAGCCATCTACGGTTCGCGCGCGTCTAACGGTGTCATCATCATCACCACAAAGAAAGGAAAGAAGGGCTCTGGTCCTAAATTCTCTTACAACGGCGACGTAACCGTTTCAACAACTCAGAAACGCTATGAAGTGCTCAACGGCGACGAATACCGCGCACTCGTAGGCAAGGTTATCGGCGAGAGCGGCGTTGCCATGCTCGGCAATGCAAACACCGACTGGCAGGACGAGATATTCCGCACTGCAGTCAGCACATCTCACAACTTGTCAATGACCGGCGGACTCAAGAACATGCCTTACCGCGTGTCTATCGGCTATCAGAGCGACCAGGGTATCATCAAGAACTCTTTCATGAACCGTTTCAACGCTTCTGTTAACCTTGCGCCGTCATTCCTTGACGATCACCTTAACTTTAACATCACTGCCAAGTACATGGCCGAGAAAGACCGCTATGTTGACAGCGGCGCAGCCATCGGCGGTGCGCTTTCAATGGACCCGACACGCCCTGTAATGGACGACAGCGAGCCTTACAAGTGGCTGGGCGGCTACTGGCAGAACATCGTTTCGGCAAACTTCAGCGATCCTTCTTGGGCTTACACCAAGAATCCTAACGCTCCTCAGAACCCTGTTGCATATCTTGAGCAGAACGAGTGCTATGCTCATTCTAACGACTTCACTGCAAACGTTGAGGTTGACTACAAGATTCACGGATTTGAGGACCTGCGCCTGCATGCAAGCTATGGTGGACAATATACTGCAAGCCGTCAGAGCGACATAAACTCTCCTTACGGTTACAGCAACAACTATTATGGCTGGGACGGCCGTACTTACTATTGGAAATACAGCATCACGGCTAATGCCTATGCACAGTATACACACACCTTCGGCGCTCACTACATCGACGTGATGGCCGGTGCCGAGGAGTCACACTATCACCGCAGCGGATACAACATCGGACAGGGTACAGACCCGTATACAGGCGAGGCCAACAACCCGGCTCTGAGAAATGAGACAGAGTGGGCCACACACAACTCTCTTGTGTCTTACTTCGGACGTCTCAACTATACATTGCTCGACCGCTATATGCTTACAGCCACAATCCGTGCCGACGGTTCTTCACGTTTTGCCGACGGACACAAGTGGGGCTACTTCCCTTCTGTAGCTCTTGCATGGAAGATCAATGACGAGAAGTTCATGAAGAACATCAAATGGTGGAACGAGTTCAAGCTCCGTCTCGGATGGGGTCAGACAGGTCAGCAGGACATCGGTTACGACTTCCTCTACACTCCGCTCTATGTAAACAGCAACTCTTATGCTCAGTATCCTTTCGGCGACACATACTATTACACAATGCGTCCGAACAAATACAACCCCGACCTGACATGGGAGACAACAACAACATGGAACGCAGGTCTTGACTTTGCATTCCTGAACAACCGCATCACTGCAAACATCGATGCTTACTATCGTGAGACAACAGACCTTATCCAGGAGGTTACTCTTTCTACACTTATGAACTTCGGTCAGCGTATGGCACAGAACATCGGTTCACTTGAGAACTACGGTGTTGAATTCACAGTAGGAGCCAAGCCTATCGTTACTAAGGACTTTGTATGGGACGTTCAGTATAACGTTGCATGGAACCACAACGAGATTACAGAGCTTATCGGCGGTGACGAAGACTATTATGTTGAGTCTGGTTCAACCATCTCACGCGGTAACAGCACTCACGTTCAGGCACACACAGTAGGTCAGCCGGCCAACTCATTCTGGGTTTACCAGCAGGTTTACGACGAGAACGGCAAACCGCTCGAAGGCGTATATGTTGACCGCGACGGCAACGGCATCATCAACAACGACGACCGTTACTTCTACAAGAGCCCGGCAGCTGACGTGTTCATGGGTCTTACAATGAAGTTCACATACAAGAACTGGGACCTGAGCACAGCATTCCGCGCATCTCTCGGCAACTATGTTTACTATGACTTCCTGTCTAACAGGGCAGCCGTAAGCGCATCAGGACTCTACTCTAACAGCGCATTCACAAACACTACACAGGCAGCCGTTGACCTCGGCTTCAGCGGAACAAACGGTACTGAGTATTATCTCAGCGACTATTTCGTACGCAACGCATCATACCTGAAGTGTACCAACATCACGCTTGGCTATTCGTTCCCGGCTCTGCTCAAGTATGCAGGACAGGATTACTTCTCAGGACGTATTTTCGCAACTGTGCAGAATCCGTTCATCATTACAAAATATAAGGGACTCGACCCTGAAGTTGCAGGCGGTATCGACAGAAATCCTTACCCACGTCCATTCAGCGTTCAGATCGGTCTTAACCTTAATTTCTAATGGTTGTGCATTTATATAAAAGTAATAAATAAAGGACATAACAATGAAAAAGATATTTTTTAGAACATTGGCAGTCGCTGTGCTTGCAGCCGGATTGACCGGTTGTGCCAACGACCTTAACATAAGCTCAATCGACCCGCAGACCAAGCCGTCTGCTGATCCTACGGCTTTGCTGGCTAAATGCTATGCCACTCTCGGACTTACAGGTCAGAAAGGTGTAGCCGGCAATGGCGACTTGAGCGACGACGAGGGTGAGTCGGGTTTCTACCGTACAACGTTCAACTGCATGGAGCTTCCCTCTGACGAGTGTGTATGGGCTTGGCAGACAGATACTGACATTCCGCAGCTTACCAACATTGCATGGAACTCAAGCAGTATCCGTACTCAGTGGGTTTACACACGCCTTACTTACGACATCACTCTGTTCAACAGCTACCTGAGCCAGGTGCCCGACGACGAGGCCAACAAGCTCAACCGTGCCGAGGTACGCTTCCTGCGTGCTCTCCATTATTGGTACATGCTCGACCTGTTCGGCAAGTCACCTTTCAAGCTCGACTTCAACATCAGCGACCTTCCTGTTGAGAAGAGCGGCAAGGACCTTTACACATGGATCGACCAGGAGCTGACAGAGATTGAACCGCAGATGGCCGAGGTTGGTGCTTACTGCAACTCTGAGAACTTTGGCCGTGCCGACCGCGGTGCTGCCTATATGCTGCATGCACGTCTGGCCCTCAACTCTGAGATCTACACCAAGGGCGAGATTAAGGATTATGACAAGGCTATCAGCTATTGCGACCTGCTTATTGGCAGCGGAGCCTACGAACTTTCAAAGACAGCCAAGAACGGCTATTCTGGATATGCACAGCTGTTCATGGCCGACAACGACGAGAACCCGCAGGCTATGAAGGAGATTATCCTGCCTATCCGTCAGGACGGACAGAAGACCCGCAGCTACAGCGGCTCATTCATGCTCGTCAGCGCGACACGTATTGCCGGAATGCCCGACATGGGAACAACCAATGGCTGGAGCTGTATCTTCGCACGTGCAGCAATGGTAAAGAAGTTCTTCCCCACACTGTCTGACTGCCCGATTTCTACAGAGCCGGCTCCTGCCGGAGCTACAGAGGCCGAAATCAAGGCTCTCGACCAGCAGGACGGTTCGTCAACAGCTCAGATCGTGGCTAAGGCCGGCGACGACCGAGCTTTGTTCTACGGCGGCCGTGGCGGTGGTGTACGCAAGCTGCAGACAGATGCTATATCAAGCTTCAATGACGGACTTTCTATCGTTAAGTGGAACAACTTCCGTACAGACGGTCAGCCCACACACGACACCGAATATCCCGACATAGACATTCCGCTGTTCCGTTATGCAGAGGTTTATCTTACACGTGCAGAGGCTTATTATCGCAAGGGCCAGCCCGAGAAGGCTGTTTCTGACATCAACGAGCTGCGCAAGCGTGCCAACGCAAAGCAGATAAGCTCTATCACATCTGACATGGATATCCTCGACGAGTGGTGCCGCGAGTTCTATCTCGAAGGCCGTCGCCGCAGCGACCTCGTACGCTTTGGCTGCTTCACGACAGGCAAATATCTATGGGACTGGAAGGGCGGAGCCGCTAACGGAACAACCGTTGACTCTCACTATAATGTTTATCCTATACCGGCAACCGACGTGCTCAACAACAGCAACCTTACACAGAACCCCGGTTATTGATAACATGGCAATCAGTTTGCAATAAAGTTTTAAAATGAAAATGATTATGAAAAATATAATAAAGAAACTGTTCGTTCCGGCACTGGTGTTGGGCGTGCTGCCTTTCATGGCTTCATGTGAGACCGACGACGAGAGCAACCCTATATTAAATCAGCCCGAATCGTTTGTGCTTAACGTGCCGGCTCATGCCAACGACAATGTATACGACTTGGCTAACTCTACATATGTCAACCTTACGACATCGCAGCCCGACTATGGCTTCCCTGTTGTAACCACCTATCAGGTGCAGGTTTCTATCGACCCAGACTTCGCTTCTGGCGATGCTGCCAAAGTGGAGGCTGCCACTTACACAACTCTTGAGACCACATACAACCAGGCTAACATGAACGTAAATGCTACCGAAATGAACAATGCCATTGTAAGAATGTATCAGGAGAAGAACAACGGTGCCGACCCATCCGGCATAGTTATGCCTGTTTACGTGCGTCTGCGTGCCCACATCGCCAACAGCGACAAGGGCTGGTGCAACTCTAACGTAATCACTCTGCCAAAGGTTGTTGTATCTTATGTTGCAACAATGCCTAAGACTGTATATATCGCAGGTTCTTCTATCCGCAACGGTTCTGAGGCTAAGCCTCTTGCTGCTGTCTACGGATTCGAGGGCCAGTTCTACGGCATGGCTTATCTTGCTGCAGGCTCAACATTCATGTGGGGCGACACAGACACACCGGACAAGGGCTATGCATTGACCAACTCGTTTGACGACCAGGCCGGCGCAGGCTTGTCTCAGGGTGCTGACGGCGGCATACAGGTGGCCAACGGCGGATGGTATGTTCTGTTTATGAACGTTTCGGTTGAGAACAACCAGATTAAGTCTGCCCTCACTGTTTATCCGGGCGAGGCTTATGTCCTCGGTACTGTTATGTCTCAGGTTACATGGGGACATGACGCTGCAACTCAGCTTACAGCTCCTGCCGATGCTTCTGCTCAGTGGGTATCTCCTGCCTTCCTTGCCGGCGGCGAGCTCCGCGCAAGCATCAAGGTGCCGGGTCTCGACTGGTGGCGCACAGAGTTCACTCTCTATAAGGGCGACCTCTACTGGCGCGACTGCGACATCCCTGACAACTGGGCTCAGAACGTGGGCAGCGACTATTCTGTTACCTGCGAGAAGGGTCAGAAACTCTATGTAGACTTCGACTACGACAGAGGAGAAGTAAAATAACCAATAATCTAAACCATTTAACAGAAATATCATTATGAAAAAGATATTATTTTTGGGCGGTCTGTTGCTTTCAGCCATGACGTTCGTTTCATGTAACGGCGATTATGACGACTGGGCCGACCCGCAGAGCAATCCGCAGGAAGAAGCAGTTACGTTGCCGGGCTATACGGCAACGGCTGCCGACCCTATCGACCTGGCTAACCCCGGCACAAGCGTCAAGGCGTTCACGCTTTCGGCTGCAACCCTGCCTGAGGGTGCCACGATAGAGCATACACGTGTAGAACTGTTGCCGGCTGACGGCTCTTCTGCAACAAAGAAAACGCTTGAGGCAACCGCCGACGGCATGCTCGACAGCACTGCGCTTCAGGACGCCGTGGTTGAGTTCTACGGACGTCGTCCGGCAGCCCGCGTGTTCGACGCTCAGGTTTATTCTGATATCGTCATCGGCGGCCAGTCGTTCCTGGTTGATGCCGGCAAGATTCAGATTTCAGTTACGCCTAAGGCTCCTTACATTGCCGACGCTTATTATCTTGTTGGCGACATGTGCGGATGGGCTGCTGATGCAGCTATCAAGTTCTCACATTCAGGTGCCGATGTATATGAGGATCCTGTGTTCTCTGTAGTGTTCACAACACCTAAGGCCGACTGCTACTGGAAGATAGTTCCGCAGGGCAACATCGACTCTGGCGACTTGTGGCATGAGGGAACAGACGGTGTTGTGGGTGTTGCCATTGACGGCGACCCGAGTCTCACAGGCTCGCTCGTAACCACAGCTCCAAAGGCCGGTAAGATAGAGAAACAGGGCTTCTATAAGCTCACCGTCAATATGATGGACTATACTTACACCATCGAAGAGATGGCCGGCGAGTATTACATGGTGGGCGACCTGCAGGGATGGAACAACGACCCGGCTACAGGCATGACATGTCTGTTCTATCCGCAGACAAGCACCGTGATGAGCTACACTACAAAATGGAAGGGTGCTTACGACCTGAAGTTCTGGGCAGATGCCGACTTCGGCAACTGGGACAAGGCTTACGGATGTGCAGTTGACGGCGACAACTCTCCTGCCGGCAACATCGTAAACTCTGGCGCACAGTCTATCTCTGCTCCTTCTGCCGAGTATTACACCTTCACCATCGACATGACAACCATGAAGTATACATGGACTAAGCTCAGCGACCAGGCTCCGAAGGAATACACCTCAATCTCGCTCATCGGCGACTTCAACAGCTGGAACGGCGACGTAGACCTCACTCAGGTTACTCCCCACAACTGGTATGCCAAGGTCAGCATCCCGTCTGACGGCGGACTCAAGTTCCGTGCAGGACACGACTGGGCTGACAGCTGGGGCAACGGTGCCAACATTGCCGACAACTATTATGGCAAAGCCGACTATAACGGTGGCAACATGACAGTTCCGGCTGGTACCTACAGCGTCTACTTCAACGACATTACTACTGAATTTGTATTCTTAGCAGAATAATATCAGATTTTGTGTTATGCGCCATGCACCCTTGTTTAAATACAAAGTGCGTGGCGCATTTGATTTTTTGCGGCACATTTTTCATGGCCGCATCACTCTCTCGCC
Source organism: Xylanibacter sp. (assembly GCF_057607445.1). Lineage (NCBI taxonomy): Bacteria > Pseudomonadati > Bacteroidota > Bacteroidia > Bacteroidales > Prevotellaceae > Xylanibacter > Xylanibacter sp. The sequence continues at coordinate 224,730 of NZ_DBLZAX010000004.1, forward strand.
GGCGTCAGTATCTTTAAAGACCCATGCTGCGGCCGGCGTCTTTCGCCTCAGGTCAGCGCTCAAGGCGGTGCATCGAGGTTACAGCCAACAAGAGTTTTTCAACTAAAAAGCCTTAATCTATGAAGCTAAATCTAATTTGTTCATGTCTTGCCGCTATGTGTGCGGCGTTCGTTGTTTCGTCATGCAGCAGCGACGACGAAGGAACGACAACGGTAAACGTCCGTAATGTCTACACTACTGGATGTAAGACTGAAGGACAGCCCTCACAGGCCGGCTCCGCAACAACACGCAGTCCGTTTGATACAGAGTATGTAGAGTATAAGAGCAAGAGCGACGGTTATGTCTACATCAACCATGCTAACGTGTCTTACAACTGCTGTTCGGAGAAAATAGACGTTACGCTGACCGTTACAGGCAACCGCATAAGCGTTGTTGAAAAGGAGACCGACACAAGCTGCAACTGCATCTGTCCCTTCGACGTCTCTTATGAGGTCGGGCCATTGAAGGCCGGCAAGTATATTCTCGTGATAAACAGCCACAACACGCTCCACGAAATCAACTTCACGTATCCGTCAGACGGCAGGGTTGAACTTTAGAATCTTCTTATTTAAAGATTTAAAACAAATATCTTGTGGATTTTGTCATTGTTATGAATCCACAAGATATTTTTTGTTGTATATGCTATACATGTGTAAGTGAAAAACGAAAAGTGAAGAGTGAAAAATCCAAATGCTTTGTGGTGATGCAAAATTTTGTATGGAATTGTCGTAGAGAATCAGCAAGGCTATTGTTCTGTCGGATATGCTATTCGACAGCATAAAGTATCAGAATCTGTGATCCGAAAAACATACCTATAAATTAGCAATAGGAAGCAAGCGGATTGAAAAATCCTTATACTCAATTCCGGCAGATTACAAATCAGCCGGCACAATAGTCTTGTTGGTATATGTCCGGCGTCACTGGAAAATCTCTTAAATTGAAATGCTTTATGGTGATGGAAAATTCTATTTTTGTTTTGAAGCAACAAGACTATTGTTCTGTCGGATATGCTATCCGACAGCAAAAAATATAAGGATCTTTGATCCGAGACTCATACCTATTAATAAAAAATAGGAAGTAATCGGATAAAAAAATCCTTATATTCAGTTCCGGCAGATTAATTTTATTGATTGCCGGCTACGCTCGGCATAATCAAATGAGATTTGCTTCTGCTCTCGCTTGCACGACAATTACAAATCAGCCGGCACAATAGCCTTGTTGGTATATGTCGTTTGTTTTTAAGTTACAAGGCATTTGACTTTAACTCCTAAAAAAATATCTCCTAAATTGAACGTTTAACGCCTCCAGAATCGCCATGCTCGTCACGGTTTCGTGGTTTGGCGTGAAAAATGGCAGATTTTGCACATTTTTGTTAAGACGTTGATTTATAGTGCTTTATACGTTTTACAGAACTAAAACGTAATGGTTAAAAAATGTTACTCGGCCACTTTTCACTCAAAACCGATAGGTTTACCGTTCGGATGTTGCCCTTTTACATCACAAAAACAGCCGTTTTAGCTCTGAAAATTTATGCTTTTGCGCCATTTTTGCATGAGAAAAGCAAACAGATGTTAAATATTTTGCTGCTGCAATGCATACTCTTTAACATCCGTTATATGTTGATTTTCCAGATTGAAAAAATATTTTGTCCTGACTTTTTACTTTTTCATGCTAACATCCTGACTACGGTTTAACGCCTTTATGTTTTTATGTATAAGATACCCGGAATTTGTTTTATATTGCAAAAATGAAATGGTTCGGCATGAAAAATTCTAGGCCGGCGAATGGGGTAGGAGGGAGACGAGGTGGTTTTTGTGGGGGGTGAGTATATTATAATAAACAGAATGTCTTGTTTAGGGCATCTTGTTATCAGGCAAAGCGAAAGGCTGAATCCTAATGCGATTTAGGTTAAAATGTGGCAGCAACAAAAGTGATGAAATGGTATGCATCAAAATATTCCTTGATTTAATAATTCCGGCGTGACGTCACTTTTGTTGCTGCCGACCGTTTGCATAATGACTTATTTGCTTGAACTTGAAGTAATCTTTACAAGTCCTTCTTTATTAAAGCGATAAAACATTTCCGTGCGTTCTGGAGTGTCGTTTTCAAGCAGTAGAAGAAGTTCTTTGGCAAATTCCAGATAGCCGGAGCCGTTGGCTGTAACTATACGCTTGTCTGACACTGCCTGTTCGTTTACATAGTTGGCCTCGTTCGTATAGCTGTTTCCGCCCCAAAGTTTCAGTTGTTCCAGTCCGTTTCCGGTATGCCTGATGTTATTAAGAAATCCGTGTCTGGCGAGGAATGATGCCGCGTTGCATATTGCTCCAACAATGATGCCCCGACCGATGGCGTTTCTTACTATTGGCACCACTCTGTCGGCTTCCTGCCCGTTAAGCCAGCCGAATCCGCCTATAAGTATCAGTGCTGCGTAATCCTCGGGCATGGTGTCTAACGAGTAGTCGGGCAGAGTGCGGAAGCCTCCGCAGGAGCATACCGCGTCCAGTGTGGGGGCAACGGTCTTGTTTACAAACTTAGGTGTCTCTTTCATGCCGCGCTCATCGCATGTTATGGCCGAGGCAAGGAACGCAGGTTCGTGGTCGGCATAGTTGTCCAGCAGGACATATAATATTTCGTTCTTCATATTTTTATTTTCTTTTTATTGTCTGACATTTACGTTTGCTCATTTCTTCGGCAAAAGCCTTTTCGCCTTTCTCTTTGATATAGCGTATGCATGCCGCCCTGTCTGAGTTGAACAGAAAGGCAAACACTTTTGCTATCCAGTTTGAATACAGTTTGCAGTCGTTCACGTCGCGCGGGCACTCGGCGCATGTGTTGAATTTGTTTGCCATGCAGCATGAGCGTGTCTTGCACCATGACGCTTTCTCGTTCAGCCTGCATCCGGGACATTTCCCGGCAAGGTATTTGCGGCATGCTCCGCAGTAAAGGCCGCAGGCCGCAATGTTTTGTGTATCAGAAATTATTGTTTTCATGTAAATCAAATTGTAGAGTGATTAAATTCTCCGTTAATCCAGAATGTGGCTTCTGTACCTTTAAAATGCAGAATGACATAGTTATGGTTGCATCGGCATTCCGCAACTTTGGCAGAAGTGTTGTTTCATATATAAGTATGTTTTGTGCCCATAAGCTCCTCTGAGGGCGGTTATACAATATGAAAGCGTGGAACTGCAATGCTATCATGTCTAAGTTGGAGGTCGTAGGAAACCTTTGGCACAGATATGATAATAGCAGCCCACGCTATAGCGTGAGAACCACTATGCCCTCTCTTGTGCCAAGTTATGAAATTTCCTACGTTTCCAACTTACAAGAAAAGCATAACGCTTCTTTAAATCCTTAAAATATATTTTGGACAGAGTATTCTCAATCCGTTTACAAAAGTAATTAATTTATGCGAAAATATTAAGCCTTATGACGATAATCTTAGTTAATTTTTTGCGTCATAAAGCTGCGCATGCGAATAAAAGCTGTTGCCTGTGACAGCGCAATTTGCAGTATGTCGACTGATTAGATTTTTATGTCATTCTGTTTTAGATTAAAATTCGTATCTTTGTTTGCGATTTTGTATATGCAGAAAAAATAAAAGCAGATGAATTGGATTATTCTTGTTATTGCCGGATTTTTTGAGTCGGGCTTTGCCTTCTGCCTTGGCAAGATGAAGGAAGCCTCCGGCACGGAGTGGTATCTGTGGTGCGTCGGTTTTCTTGTGTGTCTTGTCCTGAGCATGGTGTTGCTGGCCAAGGCGGTGCAGACTTTGCCCATAGGCACGGCTTATCCCGTGTGGACAGGCATAGGGGCCGTTGGCACGGTGCTGCTGGGCATCATTTTCTTTCATGAGCCGGCATCATTCCTGCGCCTGTTCTTTATCACCACGCTGATAGCCTCAATAATTGGACTGAAGATGGTTTCGCATTGAACGACTGATATCCGGCAGGGCTTTAACTGAAATATAGCGTTATGATTCAGCCTGTGTCTTTGTCTTATGTTGTGTATAACATAGTATGCGGTATAATGGCCGGCTGGGGCTTTGCGGGTTTCATTTTGTGCTTGTCATATAAATATGCTTTGTGCCAGACCATATTTTCAATTTTGTTTGCGTTAATTCATCAGTTTTATGTAAGTTTGCAGCCGAAACTTAGAATGTTATGAAAAAGAAACAGATATTGCTCATAAACGATATGGCAGGCTACGGAAAGGTGGCCACGGCAGCCATGCTCCCTATACTGTCGTATATGGGACATCCCACATATAATTTGCCCACGGCACTTGTGTCTAACACGCTCGACTACGGAAAGTTCAACATACTCGAGACAACAGAGTATATCAAGGGCGTGTTCCCCGTATGGCGCGAGCTCGGCTTCTCGTTCGATGCCATAGCCACAGGCTTCATGGCGTCGGAGACTCAGGCGCGCATCATAGCAGCCTACTGTCGCGAACAGGCAGAGAACGGAACGGTGGTGTATGTCGACCCGATAATGGGCGACGAGGGCAAGCTGTATAACGGCGTTACCGACGAGGCCATAAAGAGCATGCGCGAGATGGTCAGCGTGGCCCATCTTGTATTTCCAAACTATACTGAGGCCTGCTATCTCACCGACAGCCAATATGACGCTGCCGGAGTAACAGCCGAAGGTGCCCGTCGACTGCTCGACTCACTTCTGAAGTTAGGCACAAAGTCGGCCCTGATAACGAGCATACGTGTAGACGGCCAGCCGTCAGTTGTTGGCTACAACCACGTCAACGGCGAGTATTTCACACAGCCCTACACCGAGATACCCGTTCATTTCCCCGGCACCGGTGACATCTTCTCAGCCGTGCTCATAGGCTATCTGCTGGGCGGAAAGGAACTGAAACCAAGCACACGCAAGGCCATGGACGTGGTGTATAAGCTGATAGACCTCAACAAGGACAACACTGACAAGAACCGCGGCATACCTCTGGAGAAATATCTCGACGTGCTTTGACATAAGTGAAAAACGAAAAGTGAAGAGTGAAAAATCCTAATGCCTTGTGGTAACACATCCGGTGGCACGTGAGGCAGACATGTATGAATTATGCTTTTTTATAGATGAAAAATTAGTCGGAAATTATAGATGCTATCACGAAAATTTGTTATATTTGTAAACGGATAATCTAAATTAAAAGCAACATGAAAAAGAATCAGACATCATACCGTAATACTTCTGTTTCAGAATTGCTCAGTGCAGGTTCTGAAGAAGAGCGTATTGTTGCCGGACTGAAACGATTCGGACGCAGGGCTTATAACGAAACTTTAAAACAAGGTGGAGAGGCTACTGTGCTTCGTGGCAACAAAATCTGTCGTGTTAACGGACGTGGCGATGTTTCTGTAATAGAAGAGCTTGGTCAGACTCGTTATCGGGTGACTCAGAACACTTATAAGCTGAAGTGAGGAATATTATGAATGTTAAACGGCTGCGTGTTTTTGCAGGGCCAAACGGCTCGGGCAAATCAACGATTACGTCTATAGTGCGTGAGGCTGGTGTAAGTCTTGGCATTTATGTGAACGCAGACGAAATGAAGAAAATTATCAATGCAACAAAAACTTTCGACTTTAGCCATTATTTAAAAACCTTTGATGAATCTCATTTCAAGCAAAGCTTCTCGGAATCGTCACTTTTCATTAAGGCCGGAGGTGACGATATGTGTAATGCATGTTATGTGGATGGTTGTATTATGCATTTCAGGTGTGAAGTGAATGATTATTTTACTTCGTTCTTGTCGGCATATCTGCGTGAGGCTTTATTGGATAACTGTGATAAGTTTACATTTGAGACTGTGATGTCTCATCCTTCAAAGTTGGAGTATATCCGCAAGGCGCGGAGTAAAGGCTTCCGTGTTTATCTGTATTTTGTGGCGCTCGAAAATCCTTCTTTGAACCGTGAACGTGTGCAGGCACGTGTAAAATTGGGTGGACATGATGTACCTGATGATAAGGTAGTTGAACGCTATGACCGTAGTCTTAATCTCATGTTGAGTGCAATTCGGTTGTCAGATAGAGCATATATCTTTGACAACAGCAGTTCAAAGCCTTTGTTGTTGGCATCGGTAAATGACGGTGAACTGACAATGGCTGACGGGGTTGAATATATTCCGTCGTGGTTTAAACGTTACCTTATTGATAAATTGTAATTTGTTGGCTGGTTTGGCGTTTGTCAAATGGTATAATGATTTAATATTATTCATTCCAGTTCTCAAGACAAACGCTTGCACAGAAGTTTCGCTGATATTTGTGGCGACGTGTAAACAAGATGTTCATAATATCTTTAATTTTACACCGTGAAAAAACATTTTTATATCATGAGAAAATTATTTACCACAATCGTATCGTCACTTATGGCTTTGTCGGTTTCGGCACAGGGATGGCCGTCGGGCTGGCAGGGCGTGATGCTGCAAGGCTTTTATTGGGACTCGTTCTCAGACACACAGTGGACCAACCTCGAGAGTCAGGCCGACGAGCTGTCTGAGTTTTTCAAACTGATATGGATACCTCAGAGTGGCAACTGCGGCTCGGGCAACTCCATGGGATACAACGACCTCTACTGGTTTAACAACTACACGAGCACGTTCGGCAACGAGCAGCAGCTGCGCTCCATGATCAGCACCTTCAAGAGCAAGGGGCTGGGCACTATAGCCGACGTGGTTATCAACCACCGCTCGTCGATGGCTGGCACATGGATGAGTTTCCCCGAGGAGACCTACAAGGGCGTAACCTACACGATGGGGGCTGCCGACATCTGCTCTAACGACGACGGAGGCAAGACGGCTGCGCAGGCTGAGGTTAAGCCTACGGGACAGACCGACACGGGCGACGACTTCGACGGAGCGCGCGACCTCGACCATAACAGCGCCAACGTGCAGGCTATGGTTAAGGCATATCTCGACTTCCTGCTCAACGACCTTGGATATACGGGTTTCCGCTACGACATGGTGAAGGGCTATGCGCCTGAGTTTACGGGCATATACAACACGGCCGCTAACCCGCAGTATTCGGTAGGCGAGTATTGGGACGGCGTGTCGCAGATAAAGAGCTGGATAGACGGCACCACAGCCAACGGCACCACAGCCAACGGCGCAAAGCAGTCGGCTGCGTTCGACTTCCCGCTGAAATATCTGCTGCGCGACTGCTGCAACTCGTCTTCAAACTGGAGTACGCTGGGCGGCAGCTGTCTGGCCAACGACATGTATTATCGCCGCTATGCCGTAACCTTCGTTGACAACCACGACACCTATGGCCGCGGCAACGACGGCGAGGTGAAGGCCAACATCCTGGCTGCCAACGCCTTCATCCTGGCAGCGCCGGGCACTCCGTGCGTCTTCCTGCCTCACTGGAAGGAATATAAGCAGGACATTAAGCAGATGATATATGCGCGCAACATGGCCGGCATAAACAACGAGAGCACATTTGAGACCATGAACCGCACAGCTGCGCAGTATGCCATCAAGGTGAACGGCACTGACGGCAAGTCGGTGGTTGTGCTTATGGGCTCAACCTCATGGCCTTCGTCAACCGTAAAGGAAGCCGATTATCAGCTCGTTGACAAGGGACAGAACTTTGCATATTATATCTCGCGCAATGCCGGCAGCGTGTGGGCCGATGTTCCTTCCGGCTCTTACGACAACGGCGTGAGCGTAACTCTCAGCGCACTCACAACCGATGCCGGCGCACAGATTGTCTACACCACGGACGGCAGCGAACCAACGGCATCTAACGGCACGAAGGTCAGCAGCGGCGCAACAGTGAGCATCGACGCCACCACAACCCTCAAGGCTGCACTGCTGACAGGCGGCGCAGTGAGCGGCATGATAACACGTCACTACACCGTTACGGCATTCCAGCCACATGAGATAACCGTATGCGTCAATGCCGACAACGTAGGATGGAGCCGCGTAAACTTCTGGTCGTGGGGCGGCGACGGCACACATTCGCCCGTGAACGGCTCATGGCCCGGCGACAACGTTACAACTACAAAGACCGTGGGCGGCAAGACATGGTATTATCAGACCTACACGATGAACTCGTCGGACGATTGCGTGTGCTTCGTGTTCAGCACCGCGAGCGGTTCGCCTCAGACTGTTGACGTGAACAACGTCAGCAAAGACAGCTACTTCGAGATTTCTTCAACCTCTGAGGGCGGCAAGTATAAGGTTGACGATGTTACCGACAAGTATGCCACAAGCATCGGCGGTATCGTGGCCGACAAAGCCGAAGGACGCACCTCTGCAGGTGTCTACACCATAGACGGACGCCTCGTGCGCCATACGTCGGGAGGTGCTACGGCCGATGAGGCTGTAAGCGGACTAGCCAAAGGCCTTTACATCGTTAACGGCAAGAAGGTTGTGGTGAAGTAACGGCTTGACATCACAGAATAACATTCAAGGATAAACCTTTGTCGGGCGTTATATTTCAGACAATATATACAAGATAATAAAGCCATATACGGTATAATTACCGATAGGGGATAAAAGACAGGGGCAAGATGTATCAGCATCTTGCCCCCTGTCTTTTATTATGATTAAGCCTCTGTTACTATTTGCCCATGTCTATTTTCCAGTTGCCCTGTTCGTCTTTCTTGAGCTTGATGTCGTCTTCTTTGTCAGAGCCGTCACCGTACATAATCTTCATCTTAACAACAGCGCTCTCGCCGCTTTCGTCTATTTGTTCAGACAGCGCCTCATACGACTTTATTCCGCCTTTTTTCTCATACATCTTGTCGGCCTTGCCCTGCATCATGCCCGACAGCATCTTCTTTCCGGCTTCAGGGTCTTCGCCCTCTTTAACCTTCATATAAACGAGGTCGGCAAATTTGTCGTAGTCTTTGTCCTGCAAGCATTTAACAGCCTTTTCTGCCACGGCTTTAGGGGTGTTTCCGCCGCCACCGCACGATGTCATGATAAACAAGGCTGCCATAAGAGCCATAATTCCAATTAATTTTTTCATGGTTCAAAAATTTTTTTGTTTGTTAATAATAGGTTTAAAATGCAATAATCTTTTTTAGCGACTTGTTGTTACAGATGTCAGACGGCAGCATGCACCTTATTTTTTTCATGCCCGGCAGACTTATGTCGTGGCGCTCTGTTCCGGCCAGCGTCAGTCCTGCCTTGGCGTAGGCAAACTCCACGAGTTCGCAGCAGTACATCTTCGTGGTGTCGCTGTCGTCATAGTCGTGATCAAAGAGCGTGTTGCGGCGGTAGGTCTGCATGGCATATTCTGCTGCCTTCAGCGGTATAATGGTGTCGCCCTTCAGTCTTTTCACCTCGCCGGCGTTGGCGTTTATCGGTGAGAAGAATTTCTCGGGCGTCTCCATCTTCACCCTGTCCGGGTCTCCCTCAAAGTCGGGTTCGTCCGGCACGGCATGCACAATCATCTTTTTGCCGGCCGAGTCGACCACTATGCCCACATGCGAGTAGCGTCCGTTTCTGTCGGCCATCATCACCGCATGACTGCTTATGCCTCCTCCCCGGCGAAACACAATGTCTCCCGTCTTTAGCTCGCATCCTGCCGTAAATATGGTTAGGTCTTTTTTGTCGTTGCAGGATATCAGCGTTGCCGTAAGAAGAGCCAGGCAAATCGCAGTTTTCATCATTATCTTTATCACTGTTCACAAAGATAAGCATAATAGACGTAATCACAAAATCCTGACAAAATTATTTACTCATAATGACGGAAATCCGTTATGCCGGATATATGGCAACAATGCTATTGTTCCGACGGATTTATGCAAGTTGATGAGCATAGTGAAAATCCGTAATAAAGTATAAGGAGCCAACGGTCAGCGAAGCTAATTCTCAATCCGCTTGCTTCCTATGTCTGATTAATGGTTTTCTCGTTTTAGCTTTCTTAAAAACGTTTTCATTGTTCTCTTTTCGTCTTTTATTTAAATGTCTTGTAATCTTTTGATAAGATAGGATGCGGTTCGGCAATAAAAATAAAGCAAGTTTTATTTTGTATTGCTCTCACCTTTCATTATCTTTGCACCCATGCTACGCAAACTGATAATAATTGTTTTTGCAGTCTTTATGTCATCGGCCTGCAACGCACAGCAGCAGTATGAGCGCTATCATGGCGACGGCATCGACGAATATCTGCAGTATGTACCGCTGGCATCAACCTATGTGCTCAAGGCAGCAGGGGTTGACGCCCAGAGTTCGTGGAAGCGTCTGCTTGTCAATTCGGCCACGTCGTTTGTCATCAACGCCGGCGTAACCTATGCGCTGAAGCATACCATACATTCTACGCGCCCTGACGGCACCGATGACCATTCGTTTCCGTCGGGCCACACGTCGATAGCCTTCTGCGGAGCCGCCATACTGCATAAGGAGTTTGGCAAGGTGAGTCCGTGGATAAGCGTGGCAGGATTCACCGTGGCCACCGTTACTGCCGTAGACCGCGTGAGACGCAACCGCCATCACTGGGGCGACGTGGTGGCAGGTGCGGCCATTGGCGTGCTGTCTGTCGAAGCCGGCTACAGGCTTGGCGACCTGATAACCGGAGAGAAAAAGAAAAATGTAGATGTAGCTGTTATGCCCAACGGATTTACGCTTCTTGTAAATCTTTGAAATAGAGCATGGTGTGGGCATGCAGACAGGTTTGTGTAAACGATTGCATGATTAATTGAAAGATAACAGATAAATTTAGATTATCATTTATTTTTTTTATTATTATCTTTGCAGGTAAGATAAGTCGTGTCTTGAAACAAAGGCCATGGCGTGGCCTGCAGGGCATGATTTCATTATGTATCTTTTACAATGAAAACCATAACTCGTGACCTATGAATATACTTTTAAACATAGCTTATAATACGGCTTTTGGCGAAGAACTCGTGTTGAATGTCATCAACGGCAGAGAGAACGGGGCAGACGTTGTTACTCCATACAGGATGAGCACGTCCGACGGAAAGGTGTGGACCTACAGTCTGAAACTTGACGCCAAGACCGGTGAATATATAGATTATTACTACAGCGTGGTGAGAGGCGAGAGCAACGTCGTGAGAAAGGAATGGACCGTGGCTCCCCACAGGCTTGAACTCGGCGCCGCAAAGGGCGGCCGCATAGTTGCCTACGACCGCTGGATAGGCATACCCGACAACTCTTATCTTTACAGTTCGGCCTTCACCGACTGCATAAAGCGCCGCCGTCTGTCGGCCCTGCCGCCTTCAGACCATGTGGCTACGCTGCGCATAAAGGTGCGCGCCCCGCAGCTCCGCGGCCATGAGCGCCTTGTGCTTGTGGGCAACGAGGTTACTCTGGGCACATGGGACGTGTTTAAGGGCCAGCAGATGTATGAGCACAACTACAACGAGTGGGTGGCAGACATCAATGCGCTGAAGATTTCGGGCAAGACAATAGAGTTTAAGTTTGTGGCCGTCGACGTGGCCGACACTGCCGAGATACTGTGGGAAGACCGCTTCAACCGCACCATCGATGTGCCCGTGATGGAAAAGGACGACATCATGGTTTATGAACTCGACGACGCTTTCTTCCCGATATACAATATACGCTGCGCCGGAACCCAGGTGCCGGTGTTCTCGCTAAGGTCGAGGAGCAGTTTCGGCGTGGGCGACTTCGGCGACCTGAAGAAGATGATTGACTGGGTTGCCCTGACACAGCAGCGTGTGCTGCAGGTGCTGCCTATCAACGACTCAACCACCACCCACACATGGACCGACTCTTATCCCTACAGCTGCATAAGCATCTTCGCGCTGCATCCTCAGTATGCCGACCTCAACGCCCTGCCGCCTATTGCCGACAAGGCCGAACGCGAAAGGTTTGAGGCCCTGCGCCAGGAACTCAACGCCCTGCCGCAGATCGACTATGAGCGCGTGAACAACGCCAAGAACGAATATCTGCGCATAATATATGAGCAGGAAGGCAAGACTGTGATGGCTTCTGCCGAGTTTAAGGTTTTCTTTAAGGAGGCAGAATCGTGGCTGGTGCCTTACGGACAGTATTGCTATCTGCGCGACAAATATGGTACGGCCGACTTCAGCAAGTGGCCCGACCATCATGCGTTCGACGAGAGCGAGCGTCATGCCCTTTCTGTTCAGCGCAATGCAGCCTATAAGAACGTGGCCTACTATTATTTTGTGCAGTTTATCCTTAACTCACAGATGGCTGACGCTCATGAATACGCACGCTCAAAGGGCGTGATACTTAAGGGCGACATTCCTATCGGCGTAAACCGCTATGGCTGCGACGTATGGCAGGAGCCGCGCTACTTTAACCTTAACGGGCAGGCTGGTGCTCCGCCAGATGACTTCTCTGTGAACGGTCAGAACTGGGGCATCCCGACATACAACTGGGACGAGATGATAAAGGACGGCTGCCGCTGGTGGGTGCGCCGCTTCTCAAACATGGCAAAATTCTTTGATGCCTACCGCATAGACCATGTGCTCGGCTTCTTCCGTATATGGGAGATTCCTTACAATGCCGTACACGGCTTGCTGGGCCAGTTCTCGCCTGCACTCGGAATGACACGCGAGGAGATTGAGGCTTATGGCCTGCACTTCCAGGAAGAACTGTTCACCGAACCGTTCATCACCGACTGGGTGCTCGACCGCATGTTCGGTGAAAGGGCGGCAATGGTGCGCGACACTTATCTTGAGCCTGCACACGACGGCCGCTACCGCATGAAGCCCGAATATGACACACAGCGCAAGGTTGAGGCTGCCTTTGAGGGCAAGACCGACAAGGCCGACACCGACCTGCGCGACGGCCTGTATGCGCTGATAAGCGACGTGCTCTTTGTGCGCGACCATCGGGACCCCAATAAGTTCCATCCGCGCATATCAGTGCAGTTTGACTTCATCTACGAGTCGCTCTACGACAGCGACAAGTTCCTGTTCAACAAGATATACAACGACTACTATTATCGCCGCAACAGCCAGTTCTGGTATCGTGAGGCGATGAACAAGCTGCCCAAACTCGTTGAGGCCACCCGCATGCTGGTGTGCGCCGAAGACCTGGGCATGGTGCCCGACTGTGTTCAGTGGGTGATGAACGAACTTAAGATACTCAGTCTTGAGCTACAGTCGATGCCGAAAGATCCGAGCGTGCGCTTCGGTGTGCTGTCGCGCAATCCTTACCGCTCGGTGTGCACGATATCAAGCCACGACACGCCGACGCTGCGTCAGTGGTGGGACGAGGATGCGAGCCGCACGCAAGACTACTATAACAACGTGCTGCAGAAATATGGCGCTGCGCCTCATCCGCTGCCCGGATGGCTTGCACGCGACATCATATCACGCCATCTGCTGTGCCCGTCCATGCTGTGCATACTGACCGTGCAGGACTGGCTGGCTGTAGACGAGAGCATACGCCTGGCCGACGCCAATGCAGAGCGCATAAACATACCTTCCAATCCGCGTCACTACTGGCGCTACAGGATGCATATGTGCATTGAAGACCTCATGGAGGCACACGACTATAACCAGAACATAACCGACCTTATCAAAGAGAGCGGACGTATGTAATTCTTTCATCATGATACACTGAAGACGTGCAGGCCAGGCAGTCAGGTCTGCCGTCTTTTATGCCAGAAATGGATTTCTAACCTATATTCAATATTAACTTAACTAATATGCGTAAGATTTTATTTGCATTGATGCTTCTGCCGATGCTGGCAATGGCGCAGACCGTAAAATCTCCCAACGGCAATGTGTCGGTGAAGTTCTCGCTCGACAACGGGCGACCTGTTTATGAAGTTAGCTACAAAAAACGGGCTGTCGTAAAGCCGAGTTATCTGGGACTTGAGCTGGCCAAGACAAAGCACGCCAGCAAGGGCATGGAGGAAACCAGCCTGATGGACGGTTTCGTAGTTGCCAAGACTGACACTTCAACATTCGACGAGACATGGAAGCCGGTGTGGGGCGAGACTGCCACAATACGCAACCACTACAATGAGCTCGCCGTTACGCTCAACCAGCCGGCAACAAAGCGCAACATCGTTATCCGTTTCCGTGTATACGACGACGGAATGGGCCTGCGCTACGAGTTTCCGCAGCAGGAAGAGCTCAACTATTTCGTTATAAAGGAAGAGCACACACAGTTTGCCATGGCCGGCGATCACAAGGCCTTCTGGATACCGGGCGACTACGACACGCAGGAGTATGAGACCGTGGAGTCGAAGCTCTCGGAGATACGCGAACTGATGAAGAGTGCCATAACACCAAACTCATCGCAGACCCCATTCTCGCCGACAGGCGTGCAGACATCGCTGCAGATGAAGACCGACGACGGACTTTACATCAACATTCATGAGGCAGCCTGCGTAAACTATGCCACAATGCACCTTAACCTTGACGACAAGAACATGGTGTTTGAGTCGTGGCTCACACCCGACGCACAGGGCTACAAGGGCTATATACAGACTCCGTTCAACACGCCGTGGCGCACGATTATCGTGAGCGACGACGCACGCGACATGCTATCTTCCAACCTCATACTCAACCTCAACGAGCCTTGCGCGCTCGACGACGTAAGCTGGATACGTCCTATAAAATACTGCGGTGTGTGGTGGGATATGATTGTTGGCCGTGGCACATGGAGCTACACCAACGACCTTCCGTCGGTTCATCTCGGTGTTACCGACTACAGCAAGTGCAAGCCAAACGGCACACACTCTGCCAACAACGAGAACGTGAAGAAATATATTGACTTCGCTGCCGACAACGGACTCGACGAGGTGCTGGTTGAAGGATGGAACGAAGGATGGGAAGACTGGTTCGGACACTCAAAGCTCGACGTCTTCGATTTCATCACTCCTTATCCTGACTTCGACATCAAGATGCTCAACGAGTATGCCCACTCTAAGGGTGTCAAGCTGATGATGCACCATGAGACATCTTCGTCGGCATGGAACTATGAGCGCTGGATGGAGAAAGCATATGAGCTGATGAACAAGTATGGCTACGACGCCGTGAAGAGCGGCTACGTTGGCGACATCATTCCGCGCGGCGAGTACCACTACGGTCAGCTGATGAACAACCACTATCTGCGTGCCGTAAAGGAGGCTGCAAAGCATCATATCATGGTCAACGCACACGAGGCAACACGTCCTACAGGTCTTTGTCGCACATATCCTAACCTCGTGGGCAACGAGAGCGCACGCGGAACAGAGTATGAGGCGTTCGGCGGAAGCCGTCCCGACCACACTGTCGTGCTGCCGTTCACACGTCTTCAGGGAGGTCCGATGGACTACACTCCGGGTATTCTTGAAACTCAGCTCAACACATGGAGCGAGAACACTTCGTTTGTTCACACAACGCTCGTAGGCCAGCTGTCGCTTTATCTCGTTATGTACAGTCCGCTGCAGATGGCTGCCGACCTGCCCGAGAACTACATGAAGTATTATGATGCCTTCCAGTTCATACGCGACGTTGCCGTAGACTGGGACGACTCAAAATATCTAGAGGCTGAGCCGGGCGACTATATCACCGTTGCACGCAAGGCAAAGGGAACAGACAACTGGTTTGTCGGAGGTAAGTGTGACGAAAACGGACATAAGGCCGTCGTTAAGCTCGACTTCCTCGACAAGGGCCGCAAGTATGACTGCACGATATACGCCGATGCCAAGGACGCTCACTATGAGAAGAATCCTAAGGCATACGAGATAACACACAAGATTGTTAAGAAGGGCGACGTGCTCAAGCTGCAGGAAGCTCCGGGCGGAGGCTTTGCCGTGTCGCTCATCGCTCAATAACAATACAAAATACAGAAATGCGGAGAGGAAAGAAAACCTGACGTTTTCCAAAAGGCATCCTTTCAGGGTGCAAAAGGCCGTCTTTCTGCATGTAAAAGGCCACCTTTTGGAGCCTGAAAGGTGGCCTTTTATAATACCCTGACATACAGGATGTTATACCTGCTGTAGTAATATTTTATATGAACGACAAAAAAATACCAGAAAACAATAAAGCATACCACAGTATGAAATTTAAAAAGATTCTTGTTATGGGCATCTTGTCCTTCTTGCTGGCACCAAAGGCCGGTGCACAGACCTTCAGCGAGGCTTGTTATACTCCGGGGCTTACCCGTTTTCAGCTCTTTGCTCCCGACAATGCAAAGCAGGTTACGCTGCGCATATACGACGACGGACAGGGCGGCAAGCCGGTGAAGACCGTTAAGATGAAGCGTACGGCAGCCGAGACATATTCTGCCGAGCTTAAAGGCGACCTGAAAGGCAAGTTCTACACCTTTGACACCGGGGCAGGAGAGTGCGCCGGAGTGTTTGCCAAGGCAGTGGGAGTAAACGGACAGAGAGCAGCCATCATAGACATGTCTGCCACTGATCCCGAAGGATGGGACACCGACCGCATAACCACGGTTGTAAGTCCGGCCGACCTCATTGTATATGAGATGCACCACCGCGACTTCTCTGTCGACCCTTCGTCGGGCCTTTTAAATAAAGGTAAGTTTTTGGCGCTGACAGAGCCTAAGGCTATAGAGCATCTGAAGAAACTGGGCGTAAATGCCGTACACATATTGCCATCGTTCGACTACGCTTCGGTAGACGAGACACGCCTTAATGAACCTCAGTATAACTGGGGCTACGACCCGGTGAACTACAACGTGCCCGAAGGTTCTTACTCGACCGATCCCTATACGCCCGCAACACGCATTAAGGAGTTTAAGCAGATGGTGCAGGCTCTGCATAAGGCAGGCATACGCGTTATACTCGACGTGGTCTACAACCACACATTCAACATAGAGGGAAGCAACTTTGAGCGCACCTATCCCGGCTACTTCTACCGCAAGACAGCCGACGGACGCTGGTCTGACGGCTCGGGCTGCGGCAACGAGACGGCAAGCGAACGCCCTGCCATGCGCAAGTTTATGATAGAGTCTGTGCTGTATTGGGTTAAGGAATATCACATCGACGGTTTCCGCTTCGACCTCATGGGCGTTCATGACATAGAGACGATGAACCAGATACGTGCAGCGCTCAATAAGGAATATCCTGCCACAATTATATACGGCGAAGGCTGGTCGGCAGGTCCGTGTGCCTATCCGCAGGACAAGCTGGCCATGAAGGCCAACATGAGCAGCATGCCCGGCATATCTGCCTTTGGCGACGAGCTGCGCGACGCTCTGCGCGGTCCGTTCAACGATGACCACAAGGGTGCTTTCCTGGCAGCCGTTCCCGGCAACGAGGAGAGCATAAAGTTCGGCATAGCCGGAGCAATCAGCCATCCGCAGGTAGACATGACAAAGGTAAACTACAGCAAGGAAGCATGGGCTGCAGAGCCTGTGCAGATGCTCAGCTATGTGAGCTGCCATGACGACATGTGCCTAGTTGACCGTCTGCGCACAAGCATTCCGGGCATAGGCATGGACGAGCTTATACGTCTCGACCTGCTTGCACAGACAGCCGTGATGACATCGCAGGGCATGCCGTTCATCCTGAGCGGCGAGGAGATGCTGCGCGACAAGAAGGGCGTGCACAACAGTTTTAACTCGCCCGACAGCATCAATCGCATCGACTGGATAAACCTTGAGAAGTATCCGCAGGTGATGGACTATTACAGCAAACTCATCTCGCTGCGCAAGAATCATCCGGCATTCCGCCTCGGCACGGCCGACAAGGTGCGCCGTCATCTTGAGTTCCTGCCCGTGCAGGACAATCTCGTGGCCTTCCGCCTGAAAGACAATGCCGGAGGCGACGCATGGAAGAACATCATCGTGGTGCTCAACTCTGCCAAGGAGGCACGCACCGTAGCCGTTCCTGAAGGCAGCTACACAGTTGTCTGCCGCGACGGCGTTATCAACGAGAGCGGACTCGGCATTGTCAGCGGCAGCGAAGTGAACGTTCCGGCGCAGTCGGCACTCATCATTCACGACTGACATGCCGCGTAGATGAATGTAAGGCATCACCCGACTGAAAATAATAACATAAACAAATAACCAAATAATCATGAACAGATTAGTTTTATCTTTAAGCTTATTGCTCAGCATTATGACAATGAAAGCAGCGGTAAAGATAGACCGCATTGAACCTACAGACTGGTTTGTGGGAATGAAGAACACGTCACTGCAGCTGATGGTCTACGGCGAAGGCATCAAGACAGCAGACGTTACAACGGATTATCCCGGCGTAAAGGTGGACAGCCTGGTGCGCCTCGACAGTCCTAATTATCTCTTGGTCTACCTTAATCTTGACGGAGCGCAGCCCGGAACAATGACGCTCAACTTCAAGAACAACGGCTCGACAAAGAAAGTTAAGTATCTGCTTAAGGCACGCGAGATGAGCGGCGACAAGCGCATGGGCTTCACCAACGCCGACGTGCTCTACATGCTCATGCCCGACCGCTTTGCCGACGGCAGCCAGAAGAACAATGCCGTGAAGACAAAGTACAGCTACAAGATAGACCGCTCGCAGCCGAGCCTGCGCCACGGCGGCGACCTCGAGGGCATACGTCAGCACCTCGACTACTTCAAGGAACTGGGTGTTACGGCTTTGTGGCTTACTCCCGTTCTTGAGAACGACTCACCCGACAACGGCGTCAACAGCTCTTATCACGGCTATGCCACAACCGACTATTACAAGGTTGACCCCCGCTTCGGCACCAACGAGGAGTATCGCAAGCTCATCGACGAGGCCCATCAGAAGGGGCTGAAGGTGGTTATGGACATGATTTTCAACCATTGCGGCTATGAGCATCCATGGATAAAGGACATGCCTTCTAAAGACTGGCTCAACACTCCCGAATGGCTTTCAGCCGGAGAGAAGACCGGAAGAGACGTAACTACAGGCTATGTTGACGGCAGCGGCAAGGTTAACGACCTCTATCTGCAGACAAGCTATAAGCTTACTCCGGTGGTAGATCCATACGTGAGCGACATCGACCTGCACGAGACTGTTGACGGATGGTTTGTTCCGTCTATGCCCGACCTTAACCAGAAGAATCCTCATGTAATTAAATATCTTATCCAGAACAGCGAGTGGTGGATAGAGACCGTTGGTATCGACGGCATACGCATGGACACTTATCCTTATGCCGATGCCGACGCCATGGCCCTCTGGATGAAGACTCTCGACGAGGAATATCCTAACTTCAACGTTGTAGGCGAGACATGGGTAACCGAGCCGGCATATACAGCCGCATGGCAGAAAGATTCAAAGATTGCCAAGAAGAACAGCTATCTGAAGACGGTGATGGACTTTAGCTTCTACGACAAGATAAACATGGCGAAGAAGGAGAACACCGACGACTGGTGGAACGGATACAACCGCATATACAACAGTCTGGTTTACGACTATCTTTATCCTAACCCGTCGAGCGTCATGGCTTTCATCGAGAATCATGACACCGACCGCTTCCTCGGCAACGGCAAGGACACAACGGCACTGAAGCAGGCTCTTGCGCTGCTGCTCACCGTAAACCGCATACCGCAGCTCTATTATGGCACTGAAATCCTGATGAACGGCACAAAGGAAGTTACCGACGGCAACGTGCGCAAGGACTTCCCCGGCGGTTTCAAGGGCGACGAGCGTAATGCCTTTACAGCAGAAGGACGCACAAAGGCAGAGAACGCAATGTTCACATGGCTGAGCAATCTGCTCCATTGGCGTCAGGGCAACGACGTGATAATCAAGGGCAGCCAGAAGCAGTTTATACCTTACAAGGGCGTATATGTCATTGCACGTCAGTATAACGGCAAGACCGTAATGACCGTTATCAACGGCACACGCAAGGATGCCGCTCTCTCTGTTAAGCGCTATGCCGAGGTTATCGGACAGACAAAGCAGGCACGCGACGTGCTGACCGGCAGCAGCGTGGCTCTTGATAAAGACCTGAAGCTCACTCCGCGCCAGGTGCTCGTGCTCGAGTTCTAAACAATATAGCCGGCCGCCTTCAGCGGGCAAATCTGCTGTAGGCGGTGCGGCGATAACTCTCCTGGCCGTTGAAACATAACGGCTGTTTGGAGAAAAAGACCGAAAATGTCTTAGTTTTTTCATAAGCCCACAACAGTTTAACAGCGGTCTGATACCGATGTTAGTTTTATAGGGGCTGCAAGCATGAAGATGCTTGTCGTTTAACCTGCGCCATGCCGTTTCTGTTCGATTGGCGCAGGTTTTTTGTTTTTTAACCCAAATCAGTCATAAGGATTCGGTCGGGATTTTTGTTTTATATTAACGTGAGTTCGACGAATTTAGAATAATGCAAGCTGTGTGTCAATAGTTCTCGTAACATTGATACATGGCTTCTTAGGAAAACAGCAATATGCCGCAATTGCACTCAAGAGGTTAACGATAAAATTATCAAAGGCCCTATGCCTTGAATGTTCCACTTGTGCTATATTTTTGAGTTCGTCATTGACGGTCTCAATAATGGCTTGTTTCCTGAGAAACAGTTTGTCAGAAACGGACATCAGTGCACCTTTCATATTGCTCTTCAACTTGGTTATAAGTTGTATTCCATCAACGAATAATCTCTGAAACAGGTTCTTTCCTATATACTCCTTGTCCCCGACAAGCTTTCCATATATAAATTCTACAAAGGCTTTATATTCAAGCGGTTTACGGTCATTAACATCCCTCGGCGTAATCATAAAATTCAGAAGTTCTCCACGTTCGTTGCATATCAAATGCAGCTTGAATCCGAAAAACCACCCCATGGAACATTTTCCTCTTTGTGCTATTCCCTTGAACGTTTTATGAATGTGGATTCTCTGGTTCTTGCATACCCGTAAAGGAGTGCTGTCAACAAAACTGATGCCTGTACATTTGCCCAAAAGAACCTTCTTGATGAATATGGCCAGCGGGATGGCAACGTCTTTTTCCAATTCAACAAAACGGTTGTAAGAAACGACCTTTGGAAAGAAATGGTGCATATGTTTGCAGATTTTTTCCTGATAGAAATGCTTCAGACAACGGTATCCTGAGTCATGGAAAAGTATCATGATAAGCATGATTTCTGCCTTGGACATGGTAGAATCACGGTGATATCTGCGCTTTGCTGTTGGTTTAAACGTATATTTTGCTGTCATAGCATCAAAAAATTTGCAGAAGTCGTCTGCCATACAAAATAATTCTATAACTTTGCTCTCGGTTATCATAGCGATTATTGTTTGTAATACTTTGTAATTCAGCACTATAAAGTTACAACAATTTTCGATAATCACCAAATTTACACGCATTTACAATTCGTCGAACTCACATTAATAAAGGTAAGAAACAGTTTTGAGCTATCTGCATTTATATTCATTTTATGCGACTGCGTTGCTTCTTGTTTCAAACTTAGAGGTCATTATGTCTGTATTTTTGCCTTATATTGAGAGGCTTTTTATTATATTTTCTATAAGCATAGTGGTTATGTAAAGAAAAAGCGAACAAATAATTGCTGAAAACATGAATGCACAATATAGCTAAAGCTATGTGTGATTTAATGACCGATTGGGCTAAAATAATTCTATTACTGTCATAGGATAATATTTTTGAATATCTATTTTTTATATTTAATTACTTTTAGATTTTATGACTCCATAGAAATTTATTTGGAATGAAATTCTACGGAGTCAGTTTGCAGTTTTCTTCCTTTTGAATTCAACCACCCTTAAATTCTGCCATCGGTCTTTGGTTTTTGCCATTAGCGTATAATTTTCATCCATCCCTGCCTGTTTTATATCCCGTTCCAGTGTCATAAGTCTGCCTATT